>JBFYPV010000262.1:0-4564 GCA_041303085.1 Crocinitomicaceae bacterium | reverse complement strand
ATCGGTAACAAAGTCTCTTACTCTGAGTTGTCTCGCCGCGATTTCATCCCGATGAACCTCAAAATTGGCAACAGCTTCTTGGCAGAATTCGACGAATACAATAAGGTTACTTTTTCAGTAGACCTCCAAAGGTTATTGGTCCCGACGCCAGCTATTTACAAACTGATCAACGGCGATTACGTGATGCTCGCAGGTATGGACGGCGATGTAGGTATCATTACCTCTATGATGCAATCTTTCTACGACGCACCAGGAGTTTTAGCTGAAGATGAAAACGGCAACTACATCCAAAACACAGCAGGTTCTTACGAAATTGTCAAAGGAACCCGTCTCAAAGAAGAATTAGCAGAAATCAATATTGCTGCTGGTGCAGAGTGGTGGTACAGCGATGTATTGGCTTTGCGCGGTGGTGTTTTTTACGAAAACAAAAACAAAGGGAATCGCCAGTTCTTGAATTTAGGTGCTTCTCTCAAGTACAATATGTTTGCCATTGACTTCTCTTATTTGGCCTCTCTCAACGGTCGCCAAAGCCCATTGGCCAATACCCTGCGCTTCACCTTGCGCCTCAATCTCGGCGGCAACTAAATGCAGGCAAAACCCAAATTACGCATTGGCTACGGCGTAGATGTCCATCAACTTGCAGCGGGTTATCCGCTCTGGATTGGCGGCATTCAACTTCCTTCTCCACTTGGTGCAGTTGGTCATTCCGATGCAGATGTACTCATTCATGCCATTTGCGATGCTTTACTAGGCGCTTTAGCCCTCAGAGACATCGGTTTTCACTTCTCCGATACAGATCCAAAATACAAAGGCATCGACTCCAAAATTCTACTCAAAGAAGTATTTCGTTTGGTGAGTGAAAAAGGCTATGGCATTGTCAATATCGATGCAACTGTTATTTTAGAAACACCAAAAGTCAATCCGCATATCGAACAAATGCAGGTCGTTTTGGCTGGTATTTTGAACTTAGCTACTGACGAAATCAGTATCAAAGCCACCACCCATGAAAAAGTAGATTCTTTTGGAGAAAAGCGCGCCATTAAAGCGTATGCTTCGGCTTTGCTTTATCAGTTATAGCACTTAGGGCACGAGTTGTACGTAAACAACTTTTTTAGTCTCAAAAAATGCTTCTTTGTAAAAATCAGCAATCGGAAACTCTTTGTATGGATACTTTAGGCCAGCGAGTTCTTCGCTGAGGTCTCCGCCCTTGAGGTAGAAAATCCCATTTTTGAAGGTGTGCAAATTCTTTTTGGCGCTCTTGCCTTTTACCCATGTTAAAAATACAGGCATTTGAGTGACGGCTCTGCTGACGATAAAATCATAGCGTTCCTTGATGCTTTCTGCTCTGGCGTGGCTGGCTTTTACATTTTGTAAACCTAGGCTTGCGGCTACTTCTTGCACTACTTTGATTTTCTTCCCGATCGAATCGACCAAATGAAATTGCACCTCAGGAAAAAGGATGGCGAGCGGAATACCCGGGAAGCCTCCGCCTGTGCCAATGTCTAAAATTTGCGCGCCGGGCAAGAATTGCGCAACCTTGGCAATGGCTAATGAGTGCAAGACGTGTCTTTCGTAAAAGTGCTCGGTGTCTTTTCTGGAGATGACATTGATTTGTGCGTTCCATTCGTTGTACAGCGCTTCTAAGGCTGTGAACTGCTCAATTTGTACGGCGCTAAGGTCTGGAAAGTACTGCTGAAGAAGGGTCATTAGATGCTGTCTTTGGTCTGTTGCATCATGGCTGCTAAGAAGTCTCTGGCGCGAAATAATTGTGCTTTAACCGTGCCGAGTGGCAAGTTGAGTTCTTCGGCGATTTCTTCGTAGCTCTTTTCTTCAAAATAGCGCTTCTCTACGAGTTCGCGGTATTTGGGCTTGAGCTTGCTCACCAAAAGACGCATGTGCACCAAACGTTGGCCTTGAATAATGGTTTCCTCTGGGTTCAGTGTCTGTGATTTGGCATCTATTTGCATGCGCTCGCCGTCGCTGGTCGTGATACCTCTGTCAATAGAAGTGACTTCGATGCGTTTTTTGCGGATAAAATCGATGCAGTTGTTGGATGCAATTTTAAAGAGCCAAGTGCTGAAGGCAAAGCTCGGAGAGTATTGGTCTAGTCGGGCAAATGCTTTTCCGAAAGCTTCTATGGTGAGGTCGTCGGCGTCGTCGGAGTTTTTGACCATCTTGAGCATCATGAAGTAAATGGAGTCGCGGTAGCGGTCCAATAGATCTGCGTAGGCGGCTTGGCTTCCCGATCGGGCTGCAGCAACCAAGTGCAGGTCTTGTTTGGCTTTATCAGATAAATGCTCGTTTTCTACCATCGGTAATATTTTTGCCTTTCGGATATATAATAAACGATGGGCATCAAGATACTATAAAATAAATCCCAGATCGGAAAAAACAACATGAGTTTCTTTTCGCCGAGTCGATTTAGGCAAGTACCCTGCAGCCACCATTTGATTGCAATAACGCCCATGAATATACTTGCCCCTAAAGGCAAGTAATTTAAATTCATGCACAAAGCAACGAAAGAAATCCACATCAAAATCAGACTGAGGGGATAGATTCCTAACAATACTTTCTTAATAAACGAATAGCGTGCAGAACTGATGTGGTATTTTGCTTTTTGCCTGAGCCAATCGGACCAAGTGGCGGGTGCTGCCGAGCGCACAAAAGAACTGGGGTCTTCGGAGATATTGACCTTGCTGAATCTGAGCGCGTCTTGGAGCAAAAGGTCGTCGTCTCCGGGGCTGATGGCGTAATGAGACTTGAAGCCGTTTACTTTTTGAAACAATTCTTTGGAATAGGATAAATTGCGGCCGTTCGCCTTAAAGGCGGAACCAGCAAGTGCATAGCTGAAAGCGCTGGCGCCCATCCAGGCGTTGTCATAGCGCACTAATTTATTGAAAAAACCTTTTGTTTTGGTAAAGGGGCTGTAGCCAATCACGAGTTGTTGCTTGGTATTGAGCTTGCTCATGACTTGTTTGAGCCATTGCGTACTCAGCGGCTGACAATCGGCATCGGTGAGCACAAAATGGTCGAAAGAGGCCGCTTTAATGCCCAAAGTGATCGGTAGTTTTTTGCCGAGTTTGAGGTGCGGGCTGCGCGAGAGCTCCACTACTTTTAATTGCTTGAACTGATGGGCAAAGGCAGTGAGGATCCAGTTGCTGTCATCGATGCTTTGGTTATTGACTACAATGACCTCGTAGTTTGGGTAATCTTGGCTCAAGACGGTAGGTAGATGCTCGTAGAGGTTGTCGGATTCGTTTCGAGCGGCAATAATCACAGAAACGGGTGGATATTTGAGCTCTTCTAGTTTCGCTTTCTTGCGCTTGAAGGCAAAGCGCGCGTAAAAATAGAAGACATAAAATAACTGTACAGCAGCGAAAAGAATGCCGCTGTAAAGCAAATATGCCCAATAGTCGTTTTGAATGCTTGGTAAGTAGGTCATCTCTGAGTACAAAGATGTCTAGGGAATTTAAATACCCGTATCTTTGCTTTAGGTATTTTTCAACATTGTTATGCACTTTGATCTTTTAAAGACAGATTCTCAATCTAAAGCACGCCTCGGAAGGTTGCACACCGCCCACGGCACCATCGAAACCCCCATTTTTATGCCTGTTGGCACGGTGGGTTCTGTCAAAGGGGTGCACCAGCAAGAACTCCGCGACGACATCAGCGCACAAATCATTTTGGGCAACACCTATCACTTATTTTTACGCCCAGGTACCGAAGTGCTCGAGGCGGCGGGTGGTTTGCATCAGTTTATGGGTTGGGAGCGTCCGATCTTAACCGACAGCGGTGGTTATCAGGTTTATTCGCTTTCAGGTTCCAGAAAAATACAAGAAGAAGGCGTCAAATTTCAGTCTCACATAGACGGGAGTTACCATTTTTTTACGCCAGAAAGAGCCATTGAAATTCAGCGCTCTATTGGTGCAGACATCATCATGGCTTTTGACGAATGCACCCCGTATCCCTGCGACTACGCTTATGCCAAGCGCTCTATGCACCTCACGCACCGTTGGTTGGGGCGCTGCTTCACCGCAATGGAGCAAACCGAGCCTAAATACGGCTACGAGCAAGCTTTGTTTCCGATTGTACAAGGCAGCACCTACAAAGACCTCCGAGAAGAATCCGCGCACGCCATTGCTTCTTTTGATGCCGTAGGTAACGCTATTGGCGGTTTGTCTGTTGGCGAGCCCGACGACGAACTCTACGAAATGACCGATTTGGTTTGCAACATTTTGCCTCAAGACAAGCCGCGCTATTTAATGGGTGTCGGAACGCCTACTAACTTGCTGGAATCTATTGCCCTTGGGGTAGACATGTTCGACTGCGTGATGCCCAGCAGAAACGCGCGCCATGGCCTTCTGTACACTTGGGAGGGAACCATTAACATCAAAAATCAAAAATGGGCCAATGACTTCAGCCCGCTCGATCCGTCGAGTAAAGTTTGGGTAGATCAAGTCTATACCAAGGCCTATTTGCGCCACCTCATCAAATCAAGTGAATACCTCGGCATTCAAATTGCCACCATTCACAACTTGGCGTTTTACCTCGAACTCATGCGGGT
>JBFYPV010000261.1:0-2523 GCA_041303085.1 Crocinitomicaceae bacterium | reverse complement strand
CGCACGCCGACGGCCCTCTCCTTGTGCACCGCTTGGATATGTCTACGTCCGGCATCATGCTAGCGGCCAAAACTAAACTCATGCACCAGCGCTTGCAGCGTCAGTTTGTCTTGAGAAAGGTTCAAAAAGAATACGTCGCGGTTTTGGTTGGTGTGCCGGCTGCTCAGCAGGGAGAGATCAAATTACCCTTGCGCGTTGACCTAGATGACCGGCCGAGGCAGTTGGTTTGTTATGAGCACGGCAGTTATGCGCATACATCGTACAAGGTGCTTGCTATTCAAGATAATGAAACAAGGATTGCTTTGTTTCCGCATACAGGCAGAACGCATCAGCTGCGGGTACATGCCGCACACCATTTGGGTTTGAATTGCCCCATGAAGGGTGACGATTTATATGGCCAAAAAGCTGATCGCTTGTATTTGCACGCAGCTAAACTGGGGTTTTATCATCCGCATTCTAATGAATGGATGGAGCTCAATTGCCCGCCCGCTTTTTAGATCTTAGGCTCTTGCCAGTCGCCGTACTCTTTGATGAGGTCTACAAGCGCCTCAACAGCTTGTTGCTCTTCAATATTGCGCTTGACAATCGTTTTTTCTTTGTACAAATTGATTTTTCCGGGCCCAGTACCTACATATCCGTAGTCGGCATCGGCCATTTCGCCAGGGCCGTTCACAATACAACCCATAATTCCGATTTTCAGGCCTTTGAGGTGCGCAGTGCGTTGGCGAATTTTTGCGGTTGTTTCTTGGAGGTCAAAAAGCGTGCGGCCACAAGAAGGGCAAGAAATATACTCTGTTTTGGAGATGCGCGTACGGGTAGCCTGCAAGATGCCAAAAGAAGTAGAATTGATGTATTGTGCCCCAAGGTCTGCATTGAGCCAAATGCCGTCGCCAAAACCATCTATGAGCAATGCACCCGCATCGGATCCTGCAAAAAGTTGAAAGGTTTCAAGCTCAGTAGTTTCATATTGGTAAGAGAGGATGACAGGGTTTTGCAAACCGTTTTCTTGTAACTCAAGGAAGAATTTGCGATAGAGCTGCGTCTTGTTGTCGTATGCCGTATTGAGAATAATGACAGCATTGGGGTGAGCGCTCAGTTCTTGTGGAAGTGCATCTTCTGCCTCAAGGGGTAAAAAGCAAATTTGTTCAGAAGAGAGGTCTTGTAATTCCTCTTTTAAAACCAAGGGATAATACCCTGACTTATCGCTATATTTTGCATTCCAAAGTTCAAAATCTAGGATGATGCCGAGTGTGCCGGGCACTTCAAAATCAATTTCATTGCTGCCGATATAGACGTAATCTGCCGCTTGGTCTTGGATATTCCATTTGTCGAGCGGAATGCTGTACTGGTAGCCAAACCCAAAGAAATGCGCGGGCTTGATCTCTTCAATATCAGAAAGGTCAGCTAAGACGATAGGCGTATTTTTGCCGCCTATATTATGAAATGCTGCACTTTCTCGTCTGTTGTATAAAAATGGTGAATAGCTGAGTTCATACTGAGGGCTCTCAAAATCAAACGATTTGTAAGCATTGTATTTGGCAATCAGTTTCTGCGCTACAGGGATTTCGGCTTCTGGTGCTTCGGTGAGCGACACGCGGATGGTATCACCCAAGCCGTCTTCTAAAAGTGCGCCAATGCCGACCGCAGACTTGATGCGGCCATCTTCACCGTCGCCAGCTTCGGTTACACCAAGATGCAATGGGTAAACAACACCATTTTCGAGCATTTTAGCCATGAGCAAGCGATAAGCCTGAACCATGACCAGCGTATTGCTCGCCTTCATGGAGATCACGAGTTGGTCGAAATCGTGTTTTTCACAAATCCGGATGAATTCAAAAGCAGACTCTACCATGCCTTCAGGGGTGTCGCCATAACGGCTCAGGATGCGGTCTGAAAGCGAGCCATGGTTGGTGCCAATGCGCATGGCGGTGCCGTTTGCTTTACAAAGCAGCACGAGCGGCGTGAATTTTTCCTCGATGCGATCTAGCTCTGCTTGGTAGCTGTCATCGGTGTAATCGATTTCTTCGAATTTCTTTTTGTCGGCGTAGTTGCCCGGATTGACGCGTACTTTTTCGACAATTTTGGCAGCAATTTCAGCGGCATTTGGCGTGAAGTGGATATCGGCAACTAGGGGCGTGTTGTAACCCTTTTCTACAAGTGCGTCTTTGATTTTTTGTAGATTCTCCGCTTCGTTTTTGCTAGGCGCAGTGAGGCGAACAAGTTCACAGCCGGCGTCGATCATTCGGATAGATTGTGCAACCGAACCTTCGGTGTCCATGGTGTCGGTGGTGGTCATGGACTGCACCCGAATAGGGTTCTCCCCGCCCAAGCGTAAGGTTCCAATTTGAACTTCTTTGGTGGTGACGCGGGTGCGTTTCCAAGGGTCGAGACAGTAGCGTTGCATTTGGTTTTTTTAGTCTAACAAAGGTAAGGAATCAATTGTTTGTGCGTTCTTTGTTGTAAACGATTTAAAGTGATCAAGAATAGCTACGTGTTTTTAGTTGCAATCGCATTTCTTTTTGC
>JBFYPV010000260.1:0-3240 GCA_041303085.1 Crocinitomicaceae bacterium | reverse complement strand
GTAAAAATTCTTGGTTGTAGAAGTTGCCCGGATGATCATGACTGTATTGGTAACCGTCGCCATAGCCGAGCTCTTTCATGAGTGCACTCGGTGCGTTGCGCAGGGCAAGCGGCACGCCGAGGTTGCCTGTTTTTTGTACAATTTGCTGGGCCTGATTGATGGCCATGTAAGCAGCATTGCCTTTTGGAGAACTTGCTAAATAGAGCGTGCATTCGCTCAGAATGATCCGAGATTCTGGCCAGCCCACATTTTCAATGGCCTGAAAACAAGCATTGGCTAATAAAAGCGCATTTGGATTGGCCAGGCCGATGTCTTCTGCAGCTAAAATCACCAAGCGCCGTGCAATGAATTTGGGGTCTTCGCCGCCTTCTACCATGCGGGCAAGCCAATAGACAGCCGCATTGGGATCGGAACCCCTGACAGACTTGATAAACGCCGAAATGATGTCGTAATGTTGTTCGCCGTCTTTGTCGTAGCTGGCCAAACTCTGCTGGGCATTTTGCAATACAATTTCGTCGGTAATCTCAATTTGGACTTGCGTTTGAAAAGTACCTATAATGATTTCAAAGACGTTGAGCAATTTGCGGGCGTCTCCACCTGAAATGCGCAAAAGGGCATTGGTTTCCAGTAAGGCGATTTGCTTTCTTTGCAGAATTGGATCCTCCTTAATGGCTCTTTCCAAAAGGGAGAGGAGGTCTTTTTGGCTATGGTGTTCTAAAGTATAAACCTGGCAGCGCGAGAGCAAAGCCGAAATGACTTCAAAAGATGGGTTTTCGGTGGTGGCGCCAATAAGGGTTATGATGCCCTTTTCGACGGCGCCGAGTAAAGAATCTTGCTGCGCTTTGGAAAAGCGATGGATTTCGTCGATGAAAAGTATGCTGCCTTTCGGGCTGAACATGCCGCCGCCTTGTACTTTGGCAATGACCTCTCGTACGTCTTTGACGCCGCTGGAAATGGCAGAAAGTGTGTGGATTGGGCGCCCGAGGTGCTGGGCAATGAGCTGCGCTAGGGTGGTTTTGCCTACGCCAGGTGGGCCCCAAAAAATCATGGAGGGGATGACGCCTGCGTCTAGGGCGCGCCTCAAAGAAGCGTTTGGCGCCAATAGATGTTGCTGACCAATGTACTGATCTAGCGTCTGTGGACGCATGCGTTCTGCGAGCGGAGCATTCATTACTCAAAGATAAGCAAACTAATTTTAGTATCTTCGTGGCAAAACAGATTGAATGAACGTCTATCTTGACAACGCCGCCACCACACCTGTTGCACCAGAGGTGGTAGAAGCCATGATCCCGGTACTGTATCATCATTTCGGGAATCCATCCTCTACACACGCTTTTGGTCGCGAGGCCAAGGCACTTTTAGAAACTTCAAGACGCAGTATTGCCCAAGCACTCAATTGCGCGCCCTCCGAGCTCATCTTTACATCAGGTGGCACCGAGGCCGACAACATGGCTTTGCATTCCGCCGTTACGCAGCTTGGTGTCAAGCGTATTATTACCACTTCCATAGAACACCACGCAGTGGGGCACACCGCCGAGGCCTTAAAAGTTTCAGACGGCATTGAAGTTGTTTGTTTGGCGCTTGACGCAAAAGGCAACGTCAATTTGCAAGAACTTGAGCAGCTTTTACAAGTGCCAACGCCTACCATTGTGTCGCTGATGCATGCCAACAACGAAATTGCCACCATGCTTCCGCTGGAGCTTGTTGCAAAGCTTTGCAGACAATACGGGGCTTATTTCCATTCCGATACTGTTCAAACAATGGGGCACTACCATTTTGATTTAGCTGCCCTCGACATCGATTTCATTACCTGTGCCGCCCATAAATTTCATGGTCCAAAAGGCATTGGTTTTTTATATGTAAACAAAAAAACACGCGTGAATCCGCTCATACATGGGGGTTCGCAAGAACGCGGCTTGCGCGGTGGTACCGAAAATATTGCAGGTGTGGTTGGTTTGGCAAAAGCCATCGAACTCGCCTATACCGACCTCGAAGCACATCAAAACCACGTGTGGGGCCTCAAAAGCTACATGATCAGCCGTTTGCAGGCGCTCTTTCCGGAAGTGCTTTTCCATGGTGAGACGAGTTATGAAAAAGCGTTGTATACCGTACTGAATGTGTGCTTGCCGGCTACAGCCAAAGCAGGCTTGTTGCTGTTTACCCTCGACTTAAAAGGCGTTGCGGTGAGTGGTGGATCTGCTTGTACATCAGGCGCCACCAAGGGCTCGCATGTACTCGAAGGCATTGGCGCCGATATGTCCAGGCCTAACGCGCGCTTTTCTTTTTCGCGCTTTACGACCAAAGAAGAAATCGATTACGCGCTTCAACAAATCGAAGAAGTATATCAAAAGAATCTGTAAATTCAACCTATGCAAGCGCGGCCTAAAGTATTGTTTATTTCGAGTTGGTACCCCACAGAACTCAAGCCAACCGAAGGAAACTTTGTGCAACAGCACATCCTTGCCGCCCAACAAGTTGCCGATGTAGCCATAGTGCATGTCGTTCTGAGTACGCGTCACCAAACCACAACACATCAAGCAGCCGCAGCACCCTACGAAGCACACGTGGTGTATATTCCAAAAAACGAAGTCTTTATGATTGGTCTGTTGGTCAATTATTTCAAGATTTTTGCTGCGTATTGGAAATTTGCCGCCCAAACCAAACTCGGTAAGCCCAGTCTGATCCATGCCAACGTGCTGTTTCCAATTGGTTTTGTCGGTCTTTTACTCAAGCTCAGGTGGCGCATTCCACTGCTCTTTACCGAACACTGGACCTGCTATCACGAAACTGCACAACCACAGCCCACGCGTTTTCAGCAGTTCTTTTTGCGCTGGATTGGTAAAAAAGCGAATCTCATTATGCCGGTCTCACTGGATTTGGCAGCCGCCATGCAACGCTTTGGCATCAGTGCGCCCATGAAAGTGGTGCCCAATGTGGTTGATCCGTTGGTTTTTGCACCCGTAGAAAAGCGCCCACACGGCGTCTACCGTTTTGTGCATATTTCTTCTTTAGACCCCGAGCAAAAGAACTTTCATTTGCTGTTGCGCGCCTTTCATCAACTCAAAAAACAACAGGCCAAAGTAGAGCTACACGTCATTTCCGACGGCGATTACAATGCTTACGCCAAACTGATCAAAGGTTTTGAGTTTGCGAACTCCATTCACTTTCATGGCCGCCAAGACAGCGCGGGCGTGGCAGCAATGCTTCAGTTTGCCGATGCGTTGGTCTTGAGTAGCCGCT
>JBFYPV010000259.1:0-3889 GCA_041303085.1 Crocinitomicaceae bacterium | reverse complement strand
TAATCGAGGGCCGCTTCTTCGGCGAGTTGCAGCGAAAAAATGGACCTTTGAACCGCTTGCTCAAATAAATTGAATTGCCAATAGACCTCGGCTTGTTGTTGCATGGCCTCGATGAGCACCCAGCGCTTGTCTGAGCGCTTGGCCAGCTGTAGGGCGCGGTTACTGGCCCAAATTGCAGAGTCTTTGTGGTAAACTGCCGTAAAATTCTTGGCGATTTGCAAATACAACGCGGTTTGCTCTCTGTTTTTGAGACCCCGGTTCATTTGGGCCAAAAGGCGCGTGTAGTGGTATGTCGGGTCGTTTGGATGTACGGCACAACCCAACAAATTTTTGCGCCAATTGAGTTTCGGATCGCGAAAACGAGCGCCTTGAAGCTGGGAATCAAATATTTGCACCAGCGATTTTCTGTTCCCTAAGAAGTTGGCGCGCTCGGCCTCGAGTAAGGAAATAAGGGCCTGATCATAAGGCCCCACATAAGCGCGGCGTTGCAAGACCAATAATTTAACCTCTTTTTGCCATTCATTGCGGTTGCTTTCGTAAATCGCATCGATCAGACGCAACCTTATTTGCAATTGCGACGTCTTGTCTTTCGTGCGTGCTAGCTCCGAACGGAGTTGCTTTTCGGTCTGTGCAGTCAACTGCAAACCCAAAAAGAAACACACTATTAAAAAAAACAAGCTTACCTTTGCCATCAACAACGAATATACAAAATTCATACGCATGCGTCTCAAAACTACCTTATTTGCATTTTTAATCGGATTTTTATTCAGCTTCAACAGCTGGGCTAGCCACATTATCGGAGGTGAAATCTATTACGATTCACTCGGCAACAACCAATACAAAATCACCATCGAAATCTACCGCGACTGCAACTCCGCCACAGGTTTTGACAACCCCCTCAACTACACCATTTTCATGGCCGATGGCAGTATTTTTATGACTCGCTACATCGCGCCTTTCTCTCAAAACATTTTGCCAATTGTCTACGACGACCCGTGTGTAACTGTTCCGAACGACATCTGCGTAGAGCGCGCCATTTACATCGATACCGTAACGCTTCCTTTTGGCCTTCAGGGCTATTATGTCTCTTATCAGCGCTGCTGCTGGACCGGCGCTATTGACAACATTGTAGACCCAGCAAGCAACGGCATCACACTCACCACGTTTATCCCTGGCTCAGCGCTCGTTGGCGTTCACAACCAAGGCGCGCGCTTCATCAACTATCCGCCGCTCATTTTGTGTTCGCAAAACACCCTAGATTTTGACCACGCCGCTTTTGACCCCGACGGAGACTCCCTGAGCTACGAACTCATGGCACCTTTGCTCGGCGGAAGCATTGCCAATGTTGTTCCAGACCCAGAAGACCCAGCACCTTACACACCCGTGAGCTGGAATCCTTCGTTTACCGAAACCGTTCCTTTCGGAGCTGGCTCTAACATCACCATTGACCCTACCACAGGCTTCATGACCTTCACACCCAACCTCATCGGTAGTTTTGTGGCGGGTGTAGCAGTTAAAGAATGGCGCAATGGCATCCTGATCAATACCAAAATCAGAACTTTTGGCTACCGCGTAGTGGCTTGTCAGGTGGAGGTACCAATTGAAGTCGATGTCACTGGGCCTACTCAACTCATCGAAGACTGCGGTTTTGCCGGCTTTATTGTCAAGCGCACCGATCTCTCTTCCAATTTAGTGGTCCAAATCAGTTTGGGCGGTACCGCTACCAACGGCGACGACTACCCTTTCATCAACGATACATTGGTTATTCCAGCAGGAGTCGCTTCTGACACCATTGGTATTTCTGCCTTCCTAGACGGCCTGCCTGAGGGCACTGAAACGGTCTTCTTCAACGTCATTTTACCCAACCCTTGCGACGGCACTTTTGACACTACGTCTATCTCGCTCAATATCATTGACTACACCCCCATGACCATTACGGCGGTGGACTCCTTAAACGTGTGTGCAGATTTCGGTCAAGGCACCAACATTTGGTGTGAGGTCAAAAATGGTATTTCCCCGTACAGCTACGTTTGGGGGCCGGGCGGTTTCCCGAATAACGACACCGTTTACGTGCAACCGGGCATCCTAGAACCGAACCTCAACAACTTCCAGGTCTACGTCATGGACCAATGTGCCAAAACCATCACGTCGCCAAACATCCGCGTTTACAACCAATGCCCGCTAGTAGTGCCAAACGTACTCACCCTAGACAACGACAACATCAACGAACTACTCGTGATCAAAAACTGGGAAGACTACGACCAAGTGAGCATCCAGATTTTCAATCGCTGGGGCAACCTCATCTACGAAAAAGACAACTACCTCAATGACTGGAACGGCACCGACATGAGCGGCAAAGCACTAGAAGAAGGCGTCTATTTCTACACGGCCACGCCAAAAAGCGAGAAATACGAATACGACAACAAAGAAAGAACATTGTACACCCTCCACGGTTTTGTCCATTTGGTCAAACCTTAAGTTCGGGTTCAAGAACAAAACAAAAAAGGCGCCTTGTGGGCGCCTTTTTCATTTCCAAATATATCGATTAGTCTATCGAATAAACTACGCCAACATGCAAGCCAACTGAAGCTGCATTGGTTTTGTTATACGGATTATACAAATCTAAATCAGATCCCAAAGCATCAACGCCTTTTGCATCGGCAGTGCTGTACATAAAGCGTGCACTCACAGAAACCATTACAGGTAAGTCTAGTAGGCCAAAACGACCACCAACGCCTACCATGTAGCCCATGAAATTTTGGTATTGATTAGTTACATCTATGGATGTTGGCGGATCAATCAGGTAGTTGCTATTCGTGTAAGTGGCACTTTTTACGCTGTTCATCACGACACCAAACTCACCAAAAGATCCTTTAGAACCACCCAAACGCAAATAAACCGGAATTTGTGTCGTTTTTAAATCAACATTCGAAGTATACGCGCCGCCAATTAATACTTGATCACCTTGGTAACCCGCCTTGAAATTACCCATCAGGTATTCTACTCCCAAGCCAATTTTACCAAAATTGAACGTACCCGCAAGTCCGTAATTAGAACTAAAAGCAACATCATAATCTTGCGAAGCACCCAAATCAGAGATGCTCTTATTCAATAAACCAGTTGCACTGTAGGCATATTTGGCACTCACGTCAAAGGTGATTGTTTGCGCTTTCAATGAGGAAAAGCAAGCAAAAATTGATAAAGAAATAAATAGTTTTTTCATCGTTTGTAGTTAAATGTTTGAACAATTTTAAGCAAAAATTTGAAATGACTACCTTTAATGTATGAAATACATCTTCGCCCTCCTCCTCTGCGGTCTCTTTCAGGTCCAACTCCAAGCCCAATTCATCCAAACCGAACCCGGCCAATTTGAAGGGCAAAACATCCATCAAACAGACATAGACTCGCTCTTCAAAAGCAACCCGGGCATCACTTGGCTCGAAATAGCATATGTGGACAGCTCACTGCAACTACCCGCTTTTCAAGCACTCGGAATTTTTTCTCTCCAATCTGAAACCCTCCGCGAACTCACCTTTGCAGATTCACTCCCCAAGCTCGAACTCATCGATCTAACAGCCCCAGAACTCCGAATTTTCAATGAAATTCCGCTCCCATATCTCGTTCAACTTTCACTAAAAGCGCAACTAGACCATCTTCCCGACTTCATCTGTACTGCACCTGAGCTCATGTTTGTAGATATCGAAAATTACACAGAAATCCGCTGGCCCGACTGCATGGAAGAACGCTTCGTCAACGGCCCTTTTGAACTCTCTAGCTGCGAAATCCTTGACGCCAAAGACGGCAATACCATCTCCAAAATCGTCAGCCCAGACAACGTCAAAGACGAGTGGCTTGAAGCCTCCGACGACATGAGCGATGAAGATTTTGT
>JBFYPV010000258.1:0-11193 GCA_041303085.1 Crocinitomicaceae bacterium | reverse complement strand
CAACTACGTTGCCATCGGCAGAAATTTGGGTGTTGTTTTGAATCGCAACTACGTAGATTTTGTCGGGGCCATTTAGGTAGCCCTTTAAAATGATGTACTCGCTGCCCAGTACTTGATTGGGGATCAGTTGATCTCCCATGAGGTCAGCACAACCACCATATGGGGCCCCGCTCATCGAGTCGTCGTGTAGTGTTACTGCAATGGGCAAATTGCTGCTAATTGTGGAGCCGCTTAAGTGCTGGTTGGCGAGAATAGAAATGGCTTCAGCTGAAAAGGTTTCTCCTTTTTGCAATACGATAGAGAAGGGAATGTTGGCGGCATGACCAACAATGGCTTGCTTGGGATTGATTGTGACGACGGTATTGTTTTGCGTGGCCACGATATTAAATCCCGAACGCGCATAAGATGCGTTGTTCAGGAAATTTTGAGCGGGTACGATAAATGCGGTTCCGAGTGAATTTTTTCCTTTTAAAGCGAAAATATCTGGATTGCAATTACAGGTTGGGGTCACTTCGTAATAGGCCATGATGGGTGCGCTCGCTGCAATCTTGAATCCGAAGGGTAAAACGGTGTTGGCTGGTTTGTTTTCGATTTGGTCAATCCAAGTCGTTAAATTGAGCGTTTGGGCATCGTTGGCAATTAAATTGAGTGTTTGCGTAGGAAAGAGTGGGTTAGCTGGTTGGCTTACGGTGATGGTTGCAGCTTGGTTGAGTGTTGCAAAACGAAACACGATGGGGCGGTCTCCATGGCTTTGCGCTACTTCTGGTGCTACGAACCAAAACAAGGTATCTAACTGTGCACTTGCTTTAAACTGTGTAAGGCAGAGCAGTATAAAAAATAAATATCTCATAGGGTAGCGCTTTAGTTCCTTAAAGTTAAGGACTTACTTGTTGAGCTGCAATCTTTTCGATGCAATTTAAACCGTCGATTGCTGCAGATACAATACCACCTGCGTAACCAGCACCTTCGGCAATTGGGTAGAGGTTGGCAATTTGGGTGTGTTGAAAACTGATGGGGTCGCGGGGGATCAGGACAGGAGAGGAGGTGCGCGATTCAGGTGCGTGCACCACGGCGTCGTTGGTGATGAATCCGGGCATTTTCTTGTCAAAATCGAGGAAGGCTTGTCGGAGGCGATCGTAAACGAATGCAGGAAACACTTCTTTGAGTTCTACACTCACGATGCCAGGCTGATAAGAAGATCTTGGGAAGGTGCTGCTTTTGCGGCCGTTCACAAAATCAGAGAGGCCTTGCGCGGGAACTTTTTGGGTTTGACCTGCTGCCATCCAACACTTGTGTTCAATTTCTTTTTGAAAAGCGAGGCAAACAAGTGGGTCTTGAGCATTGGGGAAGTCGGTGGGTTCAATACCCACAACAATGCCAGAGTTGGCGTAAATATTGTTGCGCTTGGATGGAGACCAACCGTTGGTGACGACTTCTCCGTCAGCGGTGGCACAAGGTGCAATGATGCCCCCAGGACACATGCAAAATGAATACACGCCTCGGTTGTCTACTTGTGTGACCAAGCTGTACGATGCCGCAGGTAGGTAGTCGTCGCTGAGGCGCCCATGGTATTGTAGGCCGTCTATATATGCTTGGGTGTGCTCCACACGAACGCCTAGTGCAAAAGGTTTGGCTTTGATTTCGATGTTTTTGCGCTGCAAAAGTTCAAAAATATCCCTTGCTGAATGCCCTGTGGCAAGGATCAGTTTAGAAATCGGAATATGCTGTGTATGATTGATTTGTATGCTGGCAATTGTACCATTTGAAATATCGACATCGGTGAGTTTGTGTTCAAAATGGATTTCGCCGCCGGAGGCAATAATTTGCTGTCGGATGGCTTCTATGAGTTGCGGCAGTTTGTTGGTGCCAATATGTGGGTGCGCGTCGATGAGGATGTCTTCTTTGGCGCCAAACTGCACGAGCCATTCTAGTACTTTTTGGACATCGCCACGTTTTTTGGAGCGCGTGTAAAGTTTGCCATCCGAGTAAGTGCCGGCCCCGCCCTCGCCAAAACAATAATTGGATTCGGGGTTGAGCTCATGGGCTTTGGTGAGTTTGGCGAGGTCACGCCTGCGCGCGCGGACATCTTTGCCGCGTTCAAAAACAATGGGTTTAAGGCCTTGGCTTACCGCTTGCAATGCGGCAAAGAGTCCGGCGGGGCCGGCACCAATAATGTGCACGGCTGGGGCATCTGGGGCCAATAATTTAAATTCTTGGTGCTCAAAACGAGGTGCAAGCACAGCGTTTACAGCGACTTCAAAACTCGCATTGACTTTAATTTGCCTTTGGCGCGCATCTATGCTGCGCTTGCGCCAACGAAAGTCGATTTCATCTTGGGCTTTGAGTTTGAGCGCTTCTCGAATGCGTTGCTCCAAAAACAAAAGGTCTTGAGCCTCTTCAGGGCTACACACCAAATTAACCACTTCGCTCATCCTTCAAAAATCAAGGAAAAATACCAAGCGCGGTTGTAGAGCTGGTCAATGGGATTAGACACTGGAGTGAAGTCTTGGATAAAGCTACTCTTGAAGCCGTGGCTATATTTGAGTTCTAGGCCAAATTTGAAATAGGGCGCAAAAAATTCTACACCTGCACCAATTTGACCCTGCCAATCGTTCTTTTTGATTTTGACGAAGGGGTCATAAAAATTTTGCGAGGCGTCTTGCTGCGATTGGAGGTCGATGGCGTACTGCATGCCAAAAAGCGAGTAGGCGGTGAAATTGTTGTAGCGCTTGGTGCGGAACTGCAGCATCATGGGGAATTCAAGGTTGGTTGAATTGATGCGCTGTTGGCCGCTGCCATTCATGAACCAAATGGTATCGAGGCTTTTGTAGTTGAGCACGCGCTCTTGAAAGGAGAGTGTCGGGATAAAGCGAAAACGAATGGTGGGCGTACCGAGTTTAACAGTGGTCAGGATGCCGATTTGCCCGCCGGGTTGGGCGTCGTTGGTGAGCGAGAGCAACTGGTATTGGTTGTAGGCGTTGGGTTTGGGCATGACCGTGAAGTCTGAGCTATTGACACCAAGCATAAAGCCAAAATGAATGAAGCGTTTGTCGAAGTTTTTATAACGCTGCTGCTTTTGAGTTTGAGCCATGGTACTCAAGCTGCACAAAAAACAAAAATAGAGGAGCAAACGCATGTCTGACTAACGATTCTTAAGGTGGTTTATTGTTGTGTGGGTTTCTGGCCGATATAAATACTGGCAATGCCGCCGCTCAAACGAATTTGTTTGTGAGCTTGGTAACCCACTTTTTGGAGTACGTTCATGAAATCAGCACCCTCTGGAAAGGCTGCAACGCTTTCGGGAAGGTATGTGTAGGCGCGTTCGTCTTTGGAGATGTATTTGCCAAAAAGCGGAATGAGGACCTTTGAATAGAAGCCAAAAAGTTGCTTGATAGGGAAGGCCTTAGGTTTGGAGAACTCGAGCACGATAGCTTGCCCGCCTGGTTTGAGTACGCGCAGCATTTCGCCTAGTCCTTTTTCTAAATTTTCGTAGTTGCGCACACCAAAACCAACCGTTATGGCATCGAAAGTAGCGTCTTCAAATGGCATGTTCTCGGAGTCGCCGAGTTGCATATCGATGACGTGGTCAAAAGCGCGTTTTTTCATCTTCTTTTTACCGACTTCTAGCATGCCAGCAGAGATGTCCATACCGATGATTTTGTCTGGATTGAGGCGCAAGCAGGCAATGGCGAAATCGCCGGTACCGGTAGCTAAGTCTAAAATGACTTTGGGTTGCTGCGCTTGAAGTTGCTTGACGGCTTTTCTGCGCCAGAGGTGATCTATGCCCAAAGACAAAAAGTGGTTGAGAAAATCGTAGTTGGCAGAAATGTTATTGAACATTTGCGCTACTTCTTCTTTTTTGGATTTACCAGAGTCGTAAGGCTTGACAACTTTTTGAGACATAGCTTAAGAGTTAAGTTGGAGTGCTTCTTCGAGCAACTTTTGTTTGTTGATACTGACCACACCAGATTGTTCGCAAACCAAACCTCCCGCCAAATTCGCAATAGCTGCAATGGTCGTAGGTGAGGCGCCACAAATCAGGCAGAGGCATGTGGTGGCAATGACGGTGTCTCCGGCGCCAGATACATCTGAAATGTTGCGCAAATGTGCGGGGTGGTAATGGTGCTGCTGGCCATCGTAAAGTTGAACGCCGTGTTCTGAAAGCGTCACAAATGTAAAGCCACTTTCTAAGTGCTGTTGCAATTTTTCAATTGCTGCGTTTAAGGCACTTGGCTCTTTTTGATAATCGAATTCTACTTGCAGCCCTTCTTTGAGTTCTTTTAAATTCGGCTTGAAAAGTGTGCAGCCTTTGTAAGCAAAGAAATTTTTCTTTTTAGGGTCGACGACAACTGGAATTTGCAGGGCCTTGGCCTCGGCAATAATCCATTCGATGAGCTCGGTGGTGAGCACGCCTTTGTTGTAGTCTTCGAGTAAAATGCCGTCAATACCTTGCTGGAGTAGGGTGCTGATGCCGTTTTGCAACGCGTTTGTTTCTGCAGCGCTGAGGTCGTGTTGGTCTTCGCTGTCGATGCGCAGCATTTGCTTACCTGAAGAAAGCACCCGTGTTTTGATGGTTGTTTTTCTTTCAGCAGATTGTACGAGCGCCGCTGTATTGATGCCGGCTGCTAGGAACATTTTTTGGAGTTCTTGACCTGCGCTGTCTTGACCAATGACGCTGGCAAGTAGAGCCTCTGCACCTAAGGCGATGAGGTTGAGTGCTACATTGCCCGCACCGCCAATGCGCTGCTCTTGGGTTTGTAGGTCTACAACCGGAACAGGCGCTTCGGGGCTCATGCGTTGCACGTGGCCATGAAAGTAGGCGTCGGTCATGACGTCGCCAATGACCAATACACGTTTGCCGTTAAAAGCTTCGAAGAGCGCCTGAGTTTGCATGTTTTATTGGAGTTGCGCGAGTGCGTTGGAGATGCGGTCTACGGCTTTTTGCAGGGTTTCTTCTGAAGCGGCATAACTGATGCGAAAGCAGTTGGGGTCACCGAAGGCAGCGCCGCCTACGCAAGCTACCAAAGCAACTTCTAATAAGTACATGCAGAGGTCGTCTGAAGTATGGATGGTTTGGCCGTTGTAGCTTTTGCCAAAATAAGAAGAGCAATCTGGGAATACATAAAATGCACCACCCGGATTGTTGACCTTTAAGCCGGGAATATTGCGCAGGCCGCTCAAAACGAGGTTGCGACGGCTTTCAAACGCAGCAATCATGTCTTTGAGTACAATGGGGTCTGCATTCATGGCGGCAATGGTTGCGCGCTGGGTAATCGAACAAGTGGCCGATGTGAACTGGCCTTGTACTTTATCGCAGGCAGCCGCAATTTCTTTGGGTGCGCCGATATAGCCCAAGCGCCAGCCGGTCATGGCCCAGGCTTTGGAAACGCCGTTAACGGTCACAACTTGGTTGTAGATTTCCGGAAACTGCGCAAGGCTTTCGTGTTTGCCAATGAAATTAATGTGCTCGTAGATTTCATCGGACATCGCTACAATTTGCGGGTATTTAGCCAGTACGCGTGCGAGGTCTTGGAGTTCTGCTTTGCTGTACACCGAGCCCGTTGGGTTGCAGGGTGTAGAAAACATGAGTAGTTTGGTTTTGGGCGTGATGGCCGCTTCGAGCTCAGCGCCGGTGATTTTGAAGTCTTTGTCTATGCCTGCGGCAATCACAACCGGAACGCCTTCTGCTACCTTGACAATCTCTAAATAAGAAACCCAGTAAGGAGCCGGAATGATGACTTCGTCTCCGGGATTGATGAGGCTCAATACCAAGTTGGCAATGCTTTGCTTGGCGCCTGTAGAGACCACGATTTGGTCTTTGGTATAGGTGAGGTTGTTGTCGCGTTTGAATTTGTGTGCAATGCTTTCGCGGAGGTCGTCGTAGCCAGGTACGGGTGTGTAGGTGGTGTAGTTTTGTTCCAATGCCTCAACAGCGGCAGCTTTAATGAAGTCTGGGGTGTGAAAATCGGGCTCTCCTAATGAAAGTGAAATGATGTCCTTCCCTTGGGATTTGAGCTCGCGGCTTTTTTTAGCCATTGCAATGGTTGCAGACTCTTCCATTGCCAGTAAACGTTCAGATAATTGGATCATGAAATAGGGTTTGTGCAAAGGTAGTAATTTGTGCCGAATTGACTTACCTTTGCAGCATGCGTATTGATATTCTCACCGTACTTCCTGAGTTGCTCACAAGCCCTTTTGCGGCTTCGATTATGCAGCGTGCCCAAACCAAAGGTCATGTCGAAATTCACGTCCATAATTTGCGCGATTACGCAGACAACAAGCACCGCAATATCGACGATTACCAATACGGTGGTGGGGCAGGCATGGTCATGAGCATTGTACCTATTGCCAAAGCCATAGATGCTTTGCAGGCCGAGCGCAGCTACGACGACATCATTTACATGACGCCAGATGGCGCTTTGCTCGAACAAACCACTTGTAATCAGCTTTCACTGGCACAAAACATCCTGATTTTATGCGGGCACTACAAGGGTGTAGACCAGCGCGTCCGCGATTTGTATGTGACCAAAGAAATTTCGATCGGTTCTTATGTCTTGAGTGGCGGAGAACTCGCTGCTGCAATTGTTGTCGATGCGGTGGTGCGGCTCATACCGGGTGTACTCAACGACGAAACGTCAGCGCTCACCGATTCTTTTCAAGATGGTCTTTTGGCGCCGCCCGTGTATACGCGCCCACCAGTTTTCAATGGTTTAGAAGTACCTGAGGTCTTGCTTGGAGGCAATCCAAAAGAGGTAGATGCCTGGCGAGAAGCACAAGCCTATGCCAGAACCAAAGAGAGAAGACCTGATCTTTTAGAAGAGTAATTAATCTTCGAGTATCTGAATATTCGCAAATCTCAACAATACCGTTTTTGATCCGTGCTGCGGAAAGAAGATGGTTGCTTTTTTGTCGGCGCCTTGCCCTTCTAATTTGAGTACTTTTCCTTTGCCAAAACGCTCGTGCATGATGTTGTGGCCTACCATTAAGCCAGGCGTGCTATCTGTTTGATTCGTCGTTTTTTGCTGACTCACTTCTTTGAGTGAACGCAATTGTGGCGGGGTGCCCAATGGCTTGTTGAGGCCTCCTGAAAAACCGCGGTCAAAACCACCTGAGCCCATTAAAGAACGGCTGTTAGAAGCCCTGCTCACCGACTCAAATTGCAAATATTGCGGGTCGATTTCATCGATGAAGCGCGAGGGCTCACACATAATAGATTGCCCCCAAGTAAAGCGGCTCGTGGCGTAAGAAAGCATACAGCTGCGCATGCCGCGGGTGAGCGCCACATAAAACAAGCGGCGTTCTTCTTCGAGTTCCGAGCGCGAATTGAGCGCCATTTGAGAAGGGAAGAGGTTCTCTTCGAGGCCAACAATGTAAATATTCGGAAATTCGAGGCCTTTACTCGAGTGGATGGTCATGAGACTGATGTGGTTGCGGTCCTCGGGTTTGTCTTGGTCGGCGTCCGTGAGTAGTGCGACGTCCATCATGAAGTCAGCGAGGGTACGCGGTACATCGGCATCAGCTCCGCGCACAAATTCTTGGATACCCGCCAAAAGTTCTTCGATGTTCTGAAAGCGCTCAACTTCTTCAGGGCCTTTGTCTTTTTCGGCTAAGAGTTCGCGGATGATGCCCGAAGATTTAGCGATGCGTTCGGCAAGCGTAAAAGCGTCGGTTTTTTCGAGCTCGGCACCAAAGCTTTCGATCATGGTCACAAACTCATAGATTTTGCTGCGCGCCGCACTCCCGACATCGGCTGGGAAGCGCTGAAAGTCCTTAATGACCTCCCACATGCTGGTGTTGTAGCGGTTGGCGGCAATGATGATGTTTTCTATGGTTGTTTTGCCAATGCCTCTTTTGGGGTAATTGATGACGCGTTTAATGGCTTCTTCGTCGTGCGGGTTGGCACTGAGTCTGAAATAGGCGAGGAGGTCTTTGATTTCTTTGCGCTGGTAAAAAGATAAGCCGCCGTAAATTTTGTAGGGCATGTTGAGTTTGCGCAGGGCTTCCTCAAAGGCACGCGATTGCTTGTTGGTGCGGTAAAGAATGGCAAAATCTTGAAAGCGTGCGCCTTCTGTTGTTTTGCGCTCAAAGATGGCTTGAGAAATGGTGCGGCCTTCTTCGTTGTCGGTTAAAGAGCGCTGCACTTTGATTTTGGCGCCTTCGCTGTTGTCGGTCCAGACCGTTTTGGTGATTTGGTCTTTGTTCTTTTTGATGATGCTATTGGCCGCCTCCACAATGTTTTTGGTGCTGCGGTAGTTCTGCTCTAGTTTATAGAGTACGAAATCGGGGTAGTCTTTTCTAAAGTTGAGGATGTTTTCGATGTTGGCTCCGCGAAAAGAATAAATACTTTGAGCGTCGTCTCCGACCACACAGATGTTTTGATAGGCAGCGGCGAGTTTCTTGACGATGAGGTACTGTGCGTAGTTGGTATCTTGGTACTCATCTACTAAAATGTACTGAAACTTTTGTTGGTAGTAGTGCAGGACATCTGGGAAATCGCGCAGCAAGACATTGGTAAAATAAAGGAGGTCATCGAAGTCCATGGCGCCAGCTTTGAGACAGCGATTGGCGTAGGTCTGAAAGATGAGACCGAGCTCTGGCCTGCGCGATTGTTTGTCTTCGAGTTGAATCTCGGCATTGGCTGCATAGGCCTCTGGTGAAATGAGGTTGTTTTTGGCTGCTGAAATGCGCCCAAAGACCATGCTGGGTTTGTAGGTTTTGTCGTCGAGATTGAGTTCCTTGATGATGCCTTTGATCAGGCTTTTGGAGTCTTGGGTATCGTAGATGGTGAAGTTGTTCGGAAAGCCGATGCGTTCGGCATTGAAGCGTAGTATCTTAGAAAATACCGAGTGAAAAGTACCCATCGAAATATTCTTGGCTTCACCACCCCCCACGATATGGCCAATTCTTTCGGTCATTTCTTTGGCCGCTTTGTTGGTAAAGGTCAGGGCCAAGATATTGAAAGGGTCTATGCCTTGCTCCATCATGTGGGCAATTCGGAAGGTAAGGACACGGGTTTTACCCGAGCCGGCACCGGCAATCACCATTATGGGGCCAAAAATATGTTCAACGGCAACCCGCTGACTTTCGTTTAATTCGTCTAGATAGGACATGGAAAAAATGCTGTTTTCAAAAGTACTATTTTAAGTTGCTGTTCATCCATTCAAATTGCAGTATTTTTGCACAAATTTTGGCCTCAAACCGAAACTTACGCAAGCCCTTTACGTATAAACCCTTTTTTGAAACCGCAGCATGAGAACAAAATACATTGACCTGATCGAACAAACTTTTGATTTTCCTCAAAATGAATTCTTCTTGCGCGAAGACCGCCTGTTCTTTCACGGCATCGACCTCATGCGCTTGGTTCACGAACACGGTACGCCACTTAAGTTTCATTACTTACCCCAAATTTCCAATAACATCCAGCGCGCCAAAGGCTGGTTCAGGGAAGCCATCATGAACCTTGGCTATCAAGGCAACTACTATTATTCTTACTGCACCAAAAGCTCACACTTTGCTTTTGTCCTAGACGAAGTCCTCAAAAACAACGTCCACATCGAAACTTCATCGGCTTTTGACATCGATATCGTCAAGAGTTTGCAGGCAGCAGGAAAGCTGCAGCCCAAAAGCTACGTTATTTGCAATGGCTACAAACCGTCGCAATACATCCAAAAAATTGCCGACCTCATCGAGGAAGACGACTTGCGCGTGGTGCCAGTTGTAGACAACATCGATGAACTCAAGCAGCTCATCAGCCTCACTACTAAAGAACTCAATATCGGCATCCGAATTGCTTCCGAGGAAGAGCCTAAGTTTGAATTTTACACCTCGCGTTTGGGTATCCGCTACCGCGAAATCGTTCCTTTTTACAAAGCGATTCTCAAAGAAAATCCACGTGTACGCGTCAAAATGCTGCATTTTTTCATCAATACAGGCATCAACGACACCGCTTATTACTGGAACGAACTCACGAAGTGTTTGCGCGTTTATTCCGACCTCAAAAAACTTTGTCCAGAACTAGACTCGCTCAACATTGGCGGGGGGTTCCCGATCAAGAAATCCTTAGCTTTTGATTTTGATTACGCGTATATGGTCCGTGAGATCCTAACGCAAATCAAGCGTTTGTGTCAAGACAACGACATCCCGGAGCCCAATATCTTTACAGAGTTTGGCTCGTTTACAGTAGGGGAGAGCGGTGGAGCTATTTTTAGTGTCCTGCATCAAAAACAGCAAAACGACCGCGAAAAATGGAACATGATCGACTCCTCCTTCATGACCAACCTGCCAGACACCTGGGCAATCAATCAGCGCTTCATCATGTTGCCGATCAACCGTTGGAACGACGACTACGAACGTGTTTTGTTGGGTGGCCTCACATGTGACTCCGACGACTACTACAACTCGGAGCAGCATTCCAATGCCATTTACCTGCCCAAATTTGACAAAAACAACACTTTATACATTGGTTTTTTCAATACCGGCGCTTATCAAGAAACCATTGGTGGCTACGGCGGCCTCAAGCATTGCCTCATTCCAGAGCCTAAACATATCTTAATTACCAGAGATGAAAGCGGTAAAATTCAGACCGAAGTCTTTAGCAATGAGCAAACTGCGCAAGACTACTTAAAAATATTAGGTTACGACAAGTAACTGAGGCGTTATTCGTGCTATATTTGCGGACAATTTTAAAACAGAATGAAAGTAACCTCGATCTCTTTATTGGCTCCAAACAAATTTTCGTCAAAAGTTCAATCTTGGGCGGCGAGCATGGCTGCTGAGGTACATTCTGTTACAGATAAAACTGCCGATTTCTTTGAAAGCACGGATAGTCTTTTGATTTTCAATCAAAATCAAGAGTTGAGCCCAGAAATCATAGAGCTGAAAGCCCGCTACGACAAACAACAAAAACCTGTTCACAAAATTGACATCAACGGCACTTTGCAGGTAGGTGTTACCAATTTTGCACTGTGGCTAGACAGCACTAAAGCTAAAAACGTTTTGGTAATTGGCGCCGAAGAACTCGCCGACAATCCGAATCTCGAGCGTTACCTAGACGCCGTCTAGTTGCTCAACTTCCGCTGCTTAATTTCTCAATTGCGCTTCGCAATCTTTCTCCAATGCATGCAAAATGCGCTGCATCGCTTTTTCTATTTGCGTTTCGCTGAGCGTCTGCTGCCCGTCTTGTAAATAGAAAGC
>JBFYPV010000257.1:0-4265 GCA_041303085.1 Crocinitomicaceae bacterium | reverse complement strand
TACTCCTACGACTACGACCCCAAAGCCTGGGACGCGCTGTCCAAAAAGCTACCGAAAGCCAAGCCAGGTCTTTCTTGGCTCGGCAAATTCGGCATCGCTAGCATGCTTGCACTTGTTGTGGGCATAATTGGGTGGAATCTCGCCTCCAATAACAACGAAAAAGAAAGCGCCAACAACGCGGTTCAGGTAACAAAAAATAAAACCCAAACTTCGGAGAAAATAAAGCCATCCTCAGCACAAAAAAACACGACGCCAACCCAGCCAAACGCGAACCAAAACATTTCAACAATTGCCCCAAACAATGCTAGCAACCAAGGTTGGATACAAATTACGCAAGAAGTAGTTGCCGACCCCGGATGGTATCTAGCCCCACTTGCGCTTCGTCAACAACATTCATCAATGCCAATTGTAAGTGAATCTTTCAGTGATGACAGCGGTCAAATGCCACAAGTTCAAGAACACCTTCTGCCTCTTGATTTGCTAAGTATTCAAGCTCAAAGAATCACTCCAACGCCATGTAAAGGACCAAAAATCGTTCTTGACGTAGACGCGATCAACTACGAAGACGGCACCCCACGCATTCGAATCAACGCCGAAAGCAACAGTTCAGAAATCACTTGGAGCGCCAACGGAACTCTACTTAACAAAAAGAGCCGCAGCGTCGATTTAATGGCTTTCAAGGGACAAACCTACACCATTACAGCTGAAGCCCAACTAGACGGCTGCAAGAGCACTGAAAAAATCAAGGTGACGGCCAACGAAGACTACAACTTGCTTGCTGTCAATGCGTTTAATCCGGAGTCTCGCGACGAGCGCAATGCCACCTTTATGCCTTACGCCCTCACCATTCGCGATGTGCGTTTTGAGTTGCTCATCTTAGATCCAGAAAATGGCGCGGTTGTTTTCAGAACTACAGATGCCCAAAATGCATGGGACGGCATAGACCAACGCACGGGTCAGCTGGTGCCTGCTCAAAAAGCGTATATCTGGAAAGTTGTCTTGCAAGAAGCTTTACCCAACGAAAAAACAACCTATTCAGGTACAATCGTTCGGATTTAGCCCCTGTCAACTCGGCGGAATTGCTTACTTTTGTTCAGCACGAACCAACGTGAGCCCGCATGAGCATCATCAACTTACTGCCCGATCATATCGCCAACCAAATTGCCGCCGGAGAGGTCATTCAAAGACCTGCCTCGGTTGTCAAAGAATTGCTTGAAAACGCAGTAGACGCGGGCGCCACACAAATTCAGTTGGTGGTCAAGGACGCCGGCAAAACACTCATTCAGGTGCTGGACAACGGCAAAGGCATGGATGCCCAAGACGCCGAAAAGTGTTTTCTGCGCCACGCCACCAGTAAGCTCCAAACCGCAGCCGATCTTTTTGCCTTGCAAACCAAAGGGTTTCGCGGAGAAGCACTCGCTTCTATTGCAGCAATTGCCCACGTGAGCCTCAAAACCAAGCAAGCAGACAAAGACACCGGTGTTCAAATCGATATCGAGGGCAATCAAATCAAAAATAAGCAAGAGGTCATTTGCCAGCAAGGCGCTTCTTTTGAGGTCAAAAACCTTTTTTACAATGTGCCTGCTCGTCGCAATTTCTTAAAAAGCGATGCCATCGAGCTCGGACACATCCAAACCGAATTTGAACGTGTGGCCTTGGCTCATCCCGAACTACAGTTTGGTTTTCAGCACAACGGTCAAGATATCCTGCAACTTCCTGCCGGCAACAGCCGCATGCGCATCGCTGCTATTTTTGGCAAGGGCAGCAACGAAAAACTCGTCCCGATAGAAGAACAAACCGACATTGTGCGCGTCAGTGGTTATGTAGGCAAGCCCGAAATGGCCAAAAAAAGCAGAGGCGAGCAATATTTATTTGTCAACGACCGCTTTTTCAAAGACCCTTACTTTCATCATGCCATTACCAAAGCCTACGACGGCATGATCTCCGAAAAACACCACGCGAGCTACTGCATCTTTTTGGAGGTAGATCCGCACAAAATTGATGTGAACATCCACCCAACCAAAACCGAAATCAAATTCGAAGAAGACCGCTTTATCTATTCAATTTTGCTGAGTAGCGTAAGGCAGGCTTTGGGCAAACACAACATCTTCCCCACCCTAGACTTCGAGTCAGAAAGTGCTTTTGAAGTGCCGTCGGAGGTCAGAAAATCAGACCCTGTTGCGCCGCAAATTTTAGTCAATCCGTCCTACAATCCATTTCAGAGCACGGTGCATCAAAAAGCCACAAGTAGCGGCGGCTCAAAAAACTTTAGCGCAGCCCTGCAACAAGAAGGCTTCGGCAGCACCCCTCCTAGCCCAGAAGATTGGCAGCAATTCTATCAAATTGAGGAGCAGACGCCGACCGAAAACCAACAAATTTTTGAAGAAGAGGTCGCCGCCAAGCAGTTTCTACTCCACGACAAATACCTCGTAAGCCCAACCAAATCGGGCTTCATGATCATCGATATCCGCCGCGCCAAAAACCGCATGCTTTTCGATGAACTCATCCAACATTTTGTGTCCCAGCCCTTAGCTTCTCAACAATTGCTCTTTCCGATCGAAAGAAGCTTGGCCAAAGAAGCCAAACTCACTTGGCAGGGCCAAAAAAGCCTCTGGAACCAATTGGGTTTTGCGTTTGAACTCCATGACGACCAACTGCAAATCATGGCAGTTCCCGCCCTACTCTCCTCCCTTGATTTGGAGACTTGCCTTGACGAACTCACCGATGCCGCCACCTATTCTGATATCGAAAGTGGCGATGTCGCGCATTTTATTGTCGCTAAACTCGCGCTTTTGGGTGCTAAAAACTTTAGACTCCAACACCACGAAGAAGTTGAGCATTTTATCGACACCCTTTTTCAGTGCCCGCAACACACCACCACCCCCAATGGAAAACCCATTATGTTTACCTTGGGCTTTGACGAACTGGCTAAAAAACTCTAAATATGTTTCAGAATATCCCGCAAGTCACTAAAAATATTTTGCTGCTCAACATCGCTTTTTTTATAGCGAGTTGGCTGCTTAAAAACCAAGGCATTGACCTAGAAATGTCGTTGGGTGCACATTACATCAACTCGCCCTTTTTTGAGCCCTATCAAGTAGTGACGCATTTTTTCATGCACGACACCAACAACCTCTTGCATATTTTCTTCAATATGTGGCTCTTCGTCACGCTAGGCGCCTATCTAGAAAACATCTGGGGTGCCAAGCGCTTTTTCATCTTTTATGTTGTCAGTGCCATGGGTTCGTTTGCACTCTACAACATGATCGGCTTTATCGAAATCATGCAACTGAAGTCCATGCTTGCCCAGCAATTCGACCTCGAACAATTCGATTTCTTCCTCAAGCACCGCTTGAATGTAAATGGAGATTTCAACGAGCAAGTAAACAACTATTTAAATCATGAAAATATCCAAATATCAAAATCCTTCATTCTAAATATGAATGATTACCTAGACAAGGTCAAAATACCAATGGTGGGTGCTTCAGGGGGTGTATTTGGCATCATGACGGCCTTTGCCATTCTTTTTCCGAACACAGAATTCCGACTCTATTTTTTCATTCCTGTAAAAGCGAAGTATTTAGTCTCCGCCTACTTTTTATGGGAGTTGTATCTTTCTTTTCAGCAACAAGCTGGCGACAACGTAGCGCACCTCGCCCACATCGGAGGCGCTGTAGCCGGAGCCATTCTCGTCTTGGTGTGGCGTAAAAAAGACCGTTCAAACTTCTGGTGATGAATCCTTTTATAGCACATATTAAGCAGCAGTTCCGCAGCGGCAGCATGACCATCAGACTCGTGTTGGCCAATCTTGCTGTTTTCTTTTTGATCACCTTAATTGGTGTATTTGAACGCTTGCAAGCAAGTGCAAACGCGCTAGAAGCGTATTTTTTTGCACTCCCCACAGACCTGAGCCTCTTGGCACAGCAACCTTGGACACTTTTCACCTCCCTATTTGCTCACTTTAGCCTTTGGCACCTCATTGGAAACTTGCTATTCTTGTACTTTGCGGGGCAAACTTACGAACGCTATTTTGGTGCCAAACGCCTATTGCATTTGTATCTCCTTGGTGGTTTGGCAGGTAATCTAACAGAAATAGTAGCGCCACTTTTGTTCCCGGCTTTGCAGGGTGGAAGTTTTACAGTTGTTGGCGCATCGGGTGCCATCATGGCTATCTTTATGGCGCTCGCGTTTTCGCAACCCCAACTGCAGGTGCAACTTTTTGGCATCTTCCCGTTGCGCATTTATATGCTCGCCCTCTTTTTCTT
>JBFYPV010000256.1:0-2728 GCA_041303085.1 Crocinitomicaceae bacterium | reverse complement strand
ACCTCACTTTTGGTGCAACAGCTATTCTCAGTGCCAAAGAGATGCGTCCGTTGGGTGTGGGGCGCTATCCGGTTTACGCAGGCAATCTTTTTGCACGCAAATATTTTGGTCCGAAAGGAGGCTTAGAGGCGTCTTTGGACGTGATATATAAAGTGGGTTTGTTGTCGCATCCGAGTTATCCGCAGGCTGCTGCGCTAGATCCTCTGCAACTCGGTCTTTTCCTGGGTTATGTGCAGTCTTTTGACCGCTTGCATTTTATTTACGGTGCTGGTGTGTACCTGCGCGATGTGCTGCAGCCAGACGAGTCGGTTTATATTCGCTTAGGTACCCGTTACGCCCTCAACAAGCAAGTAGAGGCACTTATGACGCTCAAAACACATTATGCCAAAGCTGACTACATGGAATTTGGTTTGGCCTATCATTTCTAAGATGCGTTACCTGAGCTACATATCGGTGTTGTTGGTCTGCTGGGCTTGTCAGAAAGCGCCTGAACGCAGCTGTTGGAAAGGTACAGGTCCGATAGAAATCACACAATTACCGCTGGCTTCGTTTAGCTTTTTGCACGTGCATCCGCATATGGAAGTCGTACTTGTCCATGACTCCCTCAATTACGTAGAGTGGTTGGCTGGCCAAAACTTAAAGTCTTTTTTGAGCGCAACCATTGAAAACGATACCTTGCAATTACATAACCACAACCGCTGTGGCTTTTTGAGGTATCGAAATGGAGATGTAAAAGTCGTTGTGCATTACAAAACCTTGAAAGAATTGCACCTCGATAACAGCGAAGCGGTCAGGACCTACAACAAATGGACGCAAGATGACGTACTCATTTTTCTCAAAGAAGGAGTGGGTAAGGTCATTTTAGCGCTGAATGCCCAAAAAGCAACCGTGCGCAACAATTACGGTTGGCAAAACCTGCGGATCAGCGGTACGGTTGGTTCTCTATTTGTAGATCTCGACGGTTCAGCAGCGCTTGAAGCACCAGCTTTGCAAGTGCAAGATTCCATTTCTTTTCGCAGTGAATCTCCGCTGTCCAGCTGGCTGCGCGCCGATCAGATTTTGCTCAAAGCGCAGCTTTATGGGGCGGGCAACTTGTATTATTCCAAAACCCCAGCGACGCTGCTGAAAACCGAATATGGTACTGGGAAGGTGCTCCCTAAATAATCCTTTCAAATGAAAAATTGCTGCGTTCTATTTCTTTTTTCCTGCTTCATTTTTGCTTCGCACGCGCAATTTTCGCTTTCTGGCACCTACGACACCTATACTGCGCTTTCCAAAAAAGGCATTTCAAGCTTGCCGTTTATGGTGTCTCATGCCAAAATCGGCACCTACGATATCAATTTGCTCGAAATCGAATTGGCCTACACTCAAAACCATTTTAAATTTCAGTTTTCGCCAGCAATTGGTTCCTACATGCAAAACAACTACGCAGCAGAAGTGCCGTATCGTCGCTTTATTTATGAAAGTTATTTGCAGTACAAAAAGGGCAAAACTGAGTTGGCATACGGCACCTTTAGTTCTCCGTATACCCAAGAAACGCCTCGTGGGGTTGATCAATTGAATGCGTCGAGAAGCTTGGCTGCAGAGTATGTGCCTTACTACGTTTCGGGCCTGCGTTGGTCTCAGCAGTGGACGCCAAAATTGAAGTCGCAATTGTTCATCACCAATGGCTGGCAAAGGCTTGTCTTTACGGGGCATAGGCCCAGTCTAGGCTTGTTGTTTCAATGGGAATTCAAGAAATGGAAGTGGAATTGGAGTCATTTTTATGGCGATGTTGCGCCAATTGGCAAACTGACGCCGGAGCTGGGGCTTAATCGCTGGCGCTTCTTTCAAGAACTCAATGCGGCTTATCAAATGCAGCGCTGGACCCTGCAGTCTTGCGTTTATTTGGGGGTGCAAAAGCGCAATGGAGACAGCAGTCTGAAGTGGTGGGGGCAGGCCAATTTGCAAGCGGCGTATGCGCTACATCCGAAGCTGAATTTGGTCGGGAGAACTGAGCTTATTTATGATCCAAAGCAAGTTGTTTTTGCTTACGATGCTGGTGCTTTTGGTTCTCTATCAGTGGGTTGGCAGTATGGCATCACGGCAAATTTGCAAGTCGCTCAAGAATTTCGATATTTTAAGGGCAAACAGACGAATATCCCCGTTTGCTACAGCTTTTTGCGCCTGAAATTTTAGTATTTTTGGGGCTAAACTCAGTCCATGAAAATCCTGTCCTTTAACGTCAACGGCATACGCGCGGTGGTTGGCAAAAACTTTATAACAGACATGCAGGCCCAGGCCCCTGATGTCATTTGTTTACAAGAAACCAAAGCTACCCCAGAACAAGTTGCCGCAGCCGTAGCGCCGCTTAGCGACTACCAAGTTTACGCCAATTCCGCAGATAGAAAAGGCTATTCCGGCACCGCTATTTTAACGAAAGTAGCGCCCTTGTCGGTTACCTACGACATCGGCATGCCCGATCACGACACCGAAGGCCGCGTCATTTGTGCTGAGTTCACGAATTTTTACCTCGTTACAGTTTATGTGCCCAATTCGGGAAGCGAACTACTGCGTTTAGACTACCGCCAAACCTGGGATTCCGCATTTTTGAACTACCTCAAAAATCTCGAAAAAAGCAAGCCGGTTGTGGTTTGCGGCGATTTCAACGTAGCGCATCAAGCCATCGACTTGGCGCGCCCCAAAGAAAACTACAACAAAGCGGCTGGCTACATGCAGGCCGAAATCG
>JBFYPV010000255.1:0-5394 GCA_041303085.1 Crocinitomicaceae bacterium | reverse complement strand
AATTCACTCTGATTGTAGCCTCTTGCAAACTTCTTTTTGGGATGAATTGGCACCGGAATAATTGCTTCTATCTTACTGATCGGATGAGTGCTTAGTGCGGTAGCCATATGCGCTCCCAAATAAATGCCGAGGGGGGCTTTGAAGTCGTATTTCAGGGCGCGGATCAAAGACTGACTCACGCTTCCTTTTCCATAAAAATAGAGCGCACAAGTATGTTCAATTTTTACGCGGCTCCAAAACAATTGATCGAGTTTTGTGGGTCCTTTTTGCAGTTCAAAATAAGTGCGCTCCAAGCCTTCCCAACACATCCAACAGAGATAGCGCTCTTGTGCAATCAGTTCTTTGTTGCAATGCAAACACACATTTGTAAAAACCAAATGACCCAAGCCATCCGAATAATTTTTGAGGACCAATCCCAGTCGTTGAATATATGTTGCCATTGCGCCAGTAGATTTAACAATTCAGTGTTCAAAAGTGACTTTTCATTTTTAAACTATTCCAACGTGAATGTGTTAACTTTATTGAGGTTTCCTTTCATACAAAAATTATCCTTTCGCACACACAATTTTCTTCGGAAAAATTATCAAAACACCACCAAAAAGCATGTGAATATCTTTCTTGGGCATGTTGAAATCCGCTGAAGGGTTTGTCCATGAAAGGTTTGCGGTTTTTGGTGTTGAAAACCGCAAGTAAATGTTAATTTCTTTAATTGATTCGAGCCCAAATTTTAACAAATTTTGTATCCCTGATTTATTTTTAAATCTGCAACCCTAAAAGCCATGACACAAACACTACACGAACCGATTCTTGAAGAAAATAAAAGCCGTTTCGTACTGTTCCCGATTCAGCACGACGACATCTGGAGCTTTTACAAAAAAGCGGAGGCAAGCTTTTGGACTGCAGAAGAAATCGACCTCTCTCCAGACCTCATCGACTGGGAAAACAAACTCAACGACGACGAGCGCCATTTCGTCAAACACGTTCTTGCCTTTTTTGCAGCGTCTGACGGCATCGTCAACGAAAACTTAGCTGAGCACTTCCTCAACGAAGTACAATACACCGAAGCTAAATTCTTCTACGGCTTTCAGGTCACGATGGAAAACATCCACTCCGAAACCTATTCGTTGCTCATCGACACCTACATCAAAGACACACAAGAAAAAAACTACCTTTTCAACGCCATCGATACCGTAGATTGCGTCCGTAAAAAAGCGGATTGGGCACTTCGTTGGATAGACAAAGGTTCTTACGCCGAGCGCTTAGTGGCATTTGCTGCCGTAGAAGGCATCTTCTTTTCTGGTTCATTTTGCTCTATTTTCTGGCTCAAAAAGCGCGGCTTGATGCCAGGTCTTTCTTTCTCTAACGAACTCATATCTAGAGACGAAGGCCTCCACTGCGACTTCGCTTGCTTGCTCTACACCAAGCACTTAGTGAATAAATTATCCAAAGAAAAAGTAGAAGAAATCATCACCAATGCGGTTGAAATCGAAAAGGAATTCGTCACAGACGCCCTACCGGTTAAACTCATCGGCATGAACAGCGACCTCATGGGTCAGTACATCGAATTTGTTGCAGACCGCTTATTGGTAGAACTCGGAAACGAGCGCGTCTACAACGCCACCAACCCCTTCGATTTCATGGATATGATTTCTATTCAAGGTAAAACCAACTTCTTTGAAAAGCGCGTTGGTGAATACCAAAAAGCAGGCGTTCTCGCCGGCAAAGACAACAATCACGGCTTTAGTCTTGATGAAGATTTTTAACCAACCTAAACTATAAATATAAGGAGCATATGTACGTTGTTAAAAGAGACGGTAAACACGAGGCCGTCAAATTCGATAAAATCACAGCCCGCATCGTCAAGATGTGTTACGGCTTAGATCCACTAGTATCACCAGAAATTGTTGCCATGAAAGTCATTGAAGGACTTTTTGATGGCGTTACCACCACCGAACTAGACAACCTCGCGGCCGAGGTTGCTGCAGCCAAAACCATTGATCATCCAGATTACGCGCTTTTGGCATCTCGCATTGCGGTATCCAATCTTCACAAAGAGACCAAAAAGACTTTCTCCGAAGTCATGTACGATCTTTACCACTACGTTGATTCCAAGACAAACGAATCTGCTTCGCTCCTAGCAGAAGACGTCTATGAAATCATCATGGCCAACAAAGAAGCACTAGACTCTAGCATCATCTATGACCGCGACTTCCGCTACGATTACTTTGGTTTCAAGACACTGACACGCTCCTACCTCATGCGCTTGAATGGCAAAATTGCAGAACGTCCGCAACAAATGCTCATGCGCGTTGCCGTCGGTATCCACAAAGACGACATCCAAGCTGCCATCAAAACGTACAACTTAATGTCAGAAGGCTGGTTTACACACGCCACGCCAACACTTTTCAATTCAGGTACACCAAAACCTCAAATGTCCTCTTGTTTCTTGCTCACCATGAAAGAAGATAGCATTAGCGGTATTTACGACACCCTCAAGTCTTGTGCGCAAATTTCGCAATCAGCTGGCGGAATCGGTTTGTCTATCCACGACATCCGCGCAACGGGTTCATACATCAAAGGCACTAACGGCGCATCTAACGGAATTGTCCCGATGCTTCGTGTATTCAACGACACCGCGCGCTACGTAGATCAAGGTGGAGGCAAAAGAAAAGGTTCATTTGCTATTTACATTGAGCCATGGCATGCCGACGTCTTTGACTTCCTCGACCTCAAGAAAAACCACGGTAAAGAAGAACAACGTGCTCGCGACCTCTTCTACGCACTCTGGATTCCAGATCTTTTCATGAAACGCGTTAAAGAAAACGGAGACTGGACGCTCATGTGTCCGCACGAATGCCCAGGTCTTTCCGACACACACAGCGCTGAATTCGAAGCGCTCTACACCAAATACGAGGAAGCCGGAAAAGGACGCAAAACCATTAAGGCACAAGATCTTTGGTTCAAGATCCTCGAGTCTCAAATCGAGACCGGAACACCATACATGCTTTATAAAGATGCCGCTAACGCGAAATCTAATCAGCAAAACCTCGGTACCATTAAGTCTTCCAACTTATGTACTGAAATCATCGAGTACACCGCTCCAGACGAAGTTGCTGTATGTAATTTGGCTTCATTGGCGCTTCCAAAATTCGTTACCGAAGAAGGCACCTTTGACCACGACAAACTTTTCGAAGTTACTTACCAAGCTACCGTCAACCTCAACCGCATCATCGACAACAATTTCTATCCTGTAGAGGAAGCGCGCAACTCCAACATGCGCCACCGTCCGATCGGTTTAGGTGTTCAAGGTTTGGCAGACGCCTTCATTATGCTTGGGTTCCCATTTGAGTCTGAAGCAGCGCGCGCACTCAACCGCGAAGTATTTGAAACCATTTACTTTGCTTCCATGACCGCATCCAAAGACCTCGCAAAAGTAGAAGGTCCTTACCAAACAATTGAAGGTTCACCAGTTTCAAAAGGTGTATTCCAGTTCGATATGTGGGGCGTGACTCCAACCAATCGTTGGGAATGGGACTTACTCAAAGAAGAAGTCAAACAACACGGCGTTCGCAACTCGCTCTTATTGGCGCCAATGCCAACAGCCTCTACAGCTCAAATTCTTGGCAACAACGAATGTTTTGAGCCTTACACTTCCAACATCTACACGCGTCGTGTATTGTCTGGCGAATTCATCATCGTCAACAAACACCTCCTCAAAGACCTCGTTAGAGAAGGTTTGTGGAACAAAGACATGCGTCAAAAAATCATGGCTGCAAACGGATCTGTACAAAACATCCAAGAAGTACCCCAGCGCTTGAAAGACCTCTACAAAACGGCTTGGGAAATTTCTCAAAAAGCCATCATCGAACAAGCTGCTGACCGCGGAGCCTATATCTGCCAGAGCCAATCACTCAACATCTTCATGGAAAATGCCAACTTCGGCAAACTCACTTCCATGCACTTCTACGGTTGGGAAAAAGGACTCAAAACAGGTATGTACTACCTACGCACCAAAGCCGCAACCGACGCCATCAAATTCACCGTTGACAAAACTGTCACCGAAGAACCTAAGGCAGCAAAAATCATCGAAGATGAACAAGCAGCCATCGCTTGCTCACTCGACGACCCAGACGGTTGTGAAATGTGTTCCGGATAGAAGCGGCGCCAGCCGGTTATATGTGGAACGTAAATTCACGAACGAAGTGAATTAAAAGTTTCCGGATTTTAGAAAAAGGCTCGCATTTTGCGGGCCTTTTTAATTATACCCCTTACCTTTGCACTTTCAAATCCATATGACAGTTCAAAAACCCATTCAACGCGCGCTCATTTCCGTATTTTACAAAGATGGCCTGGCTCCAATCGTCGAAAAATTGCATGCCAACAATGTAGAAATCTTATCCACAGGCGGAACCCTCGCCTTTATTCAGGAGATGGGAATTCCCGTTACTGCCGTTGAAGACGTTACGAAATTTCCAGAAATTCTCGGCGGTCGCGTCAAAACGCTCCACCCAGCTATTTTTGGCGGCATCCTCAATCGCCGCGATTACGCGCCAGACCAAGCGCACATGGCCGAACACGAACTCTCTTCTATTGATTTGGTTATTGTCGATTTATATCCATTTGAACAAACTGTTGCGTCCGGCGCAAGCCATGAAGATATCATTGAAAAAATTGATATTGGTGGTATTTCACTCATTAGAGCAGCTGCCAAAAACTACAACGACGTCGTCATTATTCCCAGCGTCAAACAATACGCAAGTTTATTAGACCTACTCAACACCCAAGGCGCACAAACCACATTGGCACAACGCCACACTTTTGCGGCCGAAGCTTTTCATGTGTCTTCTCACTACGATACCATGATCCATCAGTATTTTATGGATCAAAACAGTTCTTATTTAAAAATAAGCGAAGAACAGCAAAGCCCCTTGCGCTATGGTGAAAATCCGCATCAAAAAGGTGTTTTCTTCGGAGACCTCGACGCATTATTTACCAAACTACACGGCAAAGAGCTATCTTACAACAACTTACTAGATGTTGATGCCGCAGTTCGCCTCATGCAAGAATTCAAAAACGACGGCCCAACATTTGCCATTCTCAAGCACAACAACGCTTGCGGACTCGCCACACGCCCTACGCTCCAAGAAGCTTATGAAGCAGCCCTCGCTGCCGATCCAGTTAGTGCTTTTGGCGGTATCCTTATTGCCAACAAAGAACTCGATTTAGCTACGGCAACACTCGTTAACGATTTATTTTGCGAAGTCCTCATTGCCCCTGCCTACAACGCCGAGGCTGTTACTTTACTGCAGTCCAAGAAAAACCGCATCATCCTCATTCAAAATGAAGTTGAACTCCCGCAAACTTTGGTGAGAAGCGCCCTCAATGGCTACCTCG
>JBFYPV010000254.1:0-2752 GCA_041303085.1 Crocinitomicaceae bacterium | reverse complement strand
TTTGTTGATTCATGTCCGGCATGGTGACGTCAAACCAACCATTTGCTGAGCCAGCATGATCACTTTGGGCAGCATATGGGTCAAATTGGGTGGACAAGCGATAGTTGGAACGCGTAAACTGGTCAAATTGATGTATCCAGGTGGCAGTTGGCAGATCTTGGATCATCCAGTGCTTACTAGACCAATGATTGGTTACTTCATCTTTGATCACTTTCAAGCCCTGACGATGCGCCTCCAATACCATTTCTTTGTACCAAGAATTGGTGCCATAACGCGGATCAATTTTATATAAATCGGATTGCGCATAGCCGTGATAAGAATAGGTTGGTTCGTTGTCCTCGAGCATAGGCGTTGTCCAGATGGTAGTAGCGCCTAATTCTTTGATGTAACTGATGCGTTGTATGATTCCCATGATGTCGCCACCGTGCCGACCACCTGGATTTGAACGATCGGTCACTTCTTTTGTGTCAGGATGTTTGTCTAGGCCCTCATTGGCATTGGCAAAACGGTCTGGCATCAACAAATACATGACATCTGAGCTATTGAAACTTTCGCGGTATTTGCTATATCCAATGCGTTCTTCGAGCTTGAAATCGTGGGTAGCCACCACTTTCTTTTTATCTATTAGTCTGATAGGATAAGTGCCCGCAACTTTATCTTTGGTCTCAAGCGTGACAAAAATATAGTTCGGGTTCTCGGTGCGGATTTCTTCGAGAATTTGAAGGCCTGATACCTCCACCTTATATTTTGCAATTTCTTGACCGTGGAGCAATACCTGAACTTGATGGTGCTCCATTCCTACCCACCAGTTAGCAGGTTCTACATGTTTAAAAACTTGAGCGTACGATAAAAAAGTAAAAAGTAGACAAAGGGTAAGGTTAATCCATTTCATAAATACGTTGTTGGGTTCCGTTTTCAAAGTTCAAAATTTTAATGCAATTTTTGGTGTCCCGTGCAATTTCTCTGCCTAAAATATCAGTTACAAAAAGCAATTTGCCAGGTTGAGCGGTCAGTTCATCTAACCCAACCAAACACGGATTGGGCAAGGCCTGGTATGCACTTAACTGCGCAAGCGCGCTCGTTTTGCGGTTTTGCAAATAGGGTACAATACCCGACTTGACGTGTGCCCCCCAAGTAACTTGAAGCGCATTAGAAAAGTCTTGGTCCGAAAAGCCGTAGTCCAGACCTTTGTAGTCATCGGCAAAAGCTGCTGGAGTAATGAGTGCTTGTTGGGCTTCGAGCTGAACCTGTAGGCTGCTGACATTCCAGACATTGGTGAGGATATCATTCAGGTGAAACGTGAAACGGTCTCTAAAATACGGGACGGCAAGTAATTTGGTGTAAAGCGGCCTGCTTTGGTTGCCCGGAGCCCATGAATAGACATTGCGCAGCGCCCAATTCATATTGAACCAATCGATGCCAAAAGTATTGTCTAGATCATAAGACAGATAAACTATTTTGCCGTCGCTTTCGCGCTGATACAAATAGTAGTTATTCTTGTTGTAGGCGTAGCCATCCCATTGCCCGAGCAGAATTTCCATGGCAATGTTGCGCAAGAATAAATCTACATCAAACACTTCTTGAATCGCACAAACAAATGTACTTGCGCTTGAATTATTCAATACATCAACAAAATGAACCAATGCCGAATAATCATTGCTATCCTTATTTGTTTTGAGCTCATAAGTACTCGTGTAGTTGGCCGGATTGCTACCCCACCAGGTCAGGTCGGCACCATAAGCGCATTTCCAAAGGTTACCGTTGGCTTGGCCTGGAAAACGCAGGTCGAGAAATTCGTCGTCAAGATGTTCTACATTGATATATAAACCTTTGTATGCGTTATTGATATAAAGTTGAACATAACTAGTACGTGCAGCAGGTACATTCCCGGAACGCAAAAGCTGCTGCGCAAGATAAGAACGCATAATGGACACATCGTTGTGTTCGCCATTCAAGTTCAATTCTTCTAGACCCTGAAACTTTTGACCAGCAACAAAGCGGTTGAAATCTACTTTGAAAGACTTTTTTTGCGAGGCCAAAGAAGTGTTCCCTCTTGCTCTAAAGCCAATGCTATCTGTCGTGACATTTAAAACGGAGCTTTGATACGTAACGGTCGCCATGAATTCATGTCCGCTGTACAGGCTATCTCCCAGCAATAATGCCAAGGAGTCGGGGTGTATTTCCACATAAACACTCGCTACCTCATTTTGAAGAAAGGCTAAATTGTAGGGCGGTTGTGGAATTTGCGCATAAAAAACTGAAATTCCGAACCAAAATGCAATGATAGAACAACGGATTTTTTGCATCAAATCCGGGTTAATCAACTTTTACAAAACCTTCATTGGCAAGGGCCGTCCCAACTTTAACCAAAAAGTGATAGTTCCCCGCGGCAATATCGTCCACACTCATTTGAATTTCGTTTTTCCCGATGGATGTACTGCCCTTCTTTTGCAACGCTATTTGCCCAGCCTCGTTCAAAAGCAAAATGGTATACGGTTCGATCGCAGTGGACTGAAAACTAATAGTGGCCATTTGCGCAGCAGGATTCGGGAATATTTTCAACTCAAAAGTTGAGTTCAGCACTTCATCTATAGAAACAGGCGCATCGGTGATTTCTGGCTGGGCCAGCTTGACATCTGTGTAAATGCGGTATTCGCCCGCGTTCAGGCTAATTGGCGCCAATGCGTTTGTGACAAGAATGCTGTCTCCGGTGAAATACTCATACCACCAACCTCCGTGCTGAAAAGCAGGA
>JBFYPV010000253.1:0-6333 GCA_041303085.1 Crocinitomicaceae bacterium | reverse complement strand
CAACTACTTGTACACCCTGATCTCAAGCTACAAGAAGAGCATGTCTATTTATCCGGACAACCCGTTCCAGAAGTGCGCAGCGAGGCGCAAAAAGCTACTTTAGAGGCCGCAAACACTAAGTTTTATCATCCATTGGCACTGCCCGATCAGCTGTGGTATCCTTCTTTGGTATTTAGAACACCGGATTTAGAGCAGGTGCCAGATCAACTTTTTGGCTTGGCCTTTCATCGCCTCATGGCGCTGTGTTCGGCTTCAAGTCAAGTGCCTGCTGCGCTGCAAGTAGCCTTGCAAGAAGGCTCAGTTGCTCAAGATCAAGTCACGGAACTCAGTGCAGCGGCAATGCGTTTTTGGACACACGTAAGTGCCCAACACCTAGAGGAAGGTATTTTGGAAGAATTCAATGAGCAGCGCATCATTGCCGATATCAATCAAATGAAGCAGCCCGACAAAGTTTGGCGCAAGCAAAATGAAGTTGTTGTGATAGACTTCAAGACGGGTCTCAGACAAGATACCCACATGAAGCAAATTATTTCCTACGCCGAGCTTTTGGAGGCTATTTTTAAATTGCCTGTGCGTCCGTTTTTATACTACACCCAACTAGATTTATTCTTGGAGTTGTGAGTCGAGACCCGCTAGCTCTGCCGATATCTTTAAAAAGGTATAGACCAACGGATGCGGGAGGTCTCGGGTAGAGGATATCTGCGGACAAAAACTAGAAGACAAAAAGTACGGATGTGCTTTGAGGGTAATGATTTCAGGGTCGTCAAACTGATTGACGGCTTCGATATCGATGAACTCACCAATCAATTGTTCGAGTAGTTGTGGATACATGCTGTAGCGGGTTGCACTCAATTCTACCGAACTGCAATTCTCATACAAGCGTTCCATGGAGCTTGTTTTCGGAAGCACATCGATGCGCTCAAAGTGATTGCTATTGACGAGGTTCTCGGAAATGAGCTTTTCGCCATACGGATTCATGTTGTTGGCAGTGATGAGGTAGTCAATGAAGATTTTAAAGCAATCGCCTGTAGCAAAGACAGGTATGTTGAGCTCAACCAGATGTCGGAAGACGCCATTCAAAAAAAATGGATTGAGGTAGGGGCCAGGTGCTACCCATATGCCGTCGTATTGTTCAAAAACCGTTTTCTTGAACTGCAGCGCCTCATTGATTTTGATCCAGTAATAATTGATTTCGAGTTCTAAGAATTCGGCAGCGTGGTCCAAGGAAAGGTTTGTCGCGTGGTGCGAATTGTAGGTGAAGTTGTAGTCGCCTATGATTGCTATTTTGAGTGCTTCACTCATTCAGGCGTTTTAGTTCAACTTAAGTTTAGCGCTTGAACCAACTGCGAAGCTTGGCGTTGTTGATTTGGATCGATTCTTCCACAGCAGTTTGTGGATCTACGTACCAAACTTTACAACTGAAAGTCGCTTCAAACAAAGAGTAATCTCCGGTACCGTCTGAAGCTTGCTTCAAAATAGTGAAGTTTGCTGTTTGGCCTGGGTCGGTTTCGCGAGAAATCCAGAATTTACCTGTGTTGTCGGTGTAAGAAACCTGAACGCCATTGATGCTGTTGGCAGCAAGTGTAGTAAGGTCTTTGAAAGGCACTGGATTGCCAGAGTTGGTCATGTGAAAATCATTGAACATTGGAAGCGTTGGGGTAGTACTACCAGTTGCGTCCCACTCGAGCGAACCAAAAGACAAAGAAATGCTTTGTGGGTTGGCCATTGAAGCAATGCCCGAAGTGTAAATGACTTTAGAAAGGATTGGTGCAACATTGACAATTTGGGTGTCGAGTGCAAAGCCAAGGTAGTTGTTGACGTTTTGTGTGAGCTCAACTTGCGTGCCGTTCACATAGCCAACGAAGCTTGCGTTGAGGTCTACTTTATTGCTTGGCGGTGGAATGATTTCGTGTTCGATGCAGGCTGAAGAAATCAGAAGAAGTAAGGTGGCTAAGAAGGCAAAGCGCGTCAGTTTCATGCGTTTGTGTTTAGGTTACAATAACTCAAATTTAGTTCTATAAACGGAATTGTCCAAAAAAAGATGCCTTAGGCTTGAAAAAAGGTTGTTTATTGGGTCTGTAGAAGCTGCAGAAAGTCCTGAAGTGTCTGGGGGTGGAGTGGTGCAGCACCCTTGCAAATCAGCGCAAAAACTTCTTGCGCTTTGTGTTCAGAACTTTTTTTGGCGCCTTTCTTTAAAGTGAGTGCCGACCAAGAAGTTTGAAGGTATTCAAGCCAATTTTCAGGGTTGATCTCTGGCTGAATCTCTTCAGAATTCCACTGGAAATGAAAAAGGTTCCAAACGTCGTGTCGAAAATCAAAAACCGTGATGAAATCATTTCCAATCTGAAGTAAACCAGGCATTTGGTTGTATGCTTTCTCAAGGACAATATTGGCAAATAGGTCTATGAACTCTTGGGCTTTTGCAGGGTTGTCGGTGGCGAGTTGGCGCCATTCGGCATCGTAGAGTTCGTTGATGACCAGAAAATGCTTGAATTCCGTTTCGAGTTCGCTTAACTCTTGTGGCGTAAGTGATCTAAATTTGAGCATTATTCTGCTTCGCTGATCTTGACTTCTAAACTGATGTCGAGCACTTCATCTACGCTTTTTTCGGTGATGGCTTGTTCGAGCTTGAATTTGTATTTGCCCTTGAAGGGCACTTTGCGGCGCTTGAAAATGAGCTGATGCTCAACGACGGTGCCGGATTTTTTGCCAATCCAGTTACCGTTGGCGTCTGCCGTTTTGATTTCGTAAGGTTCGCGAACGCTTTTGCCAAATGGCGGGGTGGTGCGCAAGAAAATCCAGAGGTTATTGTAGGCGTAATCTGTGGTGCTGCGCAGCGTAAAAATAAAATCGTAGAGTTGGGTGGTGTCTTGGATATTGACTTCAAATGAAGGTTTTACACTTTGCGTCCATTGCTCGTTTTTGAAGCGATAGGCTTTGGTGTAAATGGCCTCTTTGGTGCAACTTGCCGTTAGCAAGCTCAGCAAGAAAAAAACACTAACTAGCTTTTTCATTTTTTGGCCCTCCGGGGTTCGGTTTGCGGGGTTTGCGATTGGGTCTTCTTTTTTTGTTGTTATTGTTGCTGAAAGATTTTTCAAAGCGCGTGAGGCTGTCTTGGCCTACAACATTTTGATAACCAATTTCTTCTACTTTTTCTTTGACTTGTGCAAAATCGGCGAGGTCTTTGGGCTTCACGCCGTCTTTGTTGAGTTTTTTGATCTCTGCAACGCGCTCAGGGGTAAGCGCGACCATGCCGTTTTCACCTTTGTAAGCGTACCAAATGATGCGCTTGAAAACATCTGTTTTCATGTGTACGGCATCGCCTTTTTCGGTCTGTAGCTTGCTGTCAGGCTTGGGCATAGACTTGATGGCGTCTAGGTACATGTCGAGCTCGTAGTTGAGGCAACATTTGAGTTTGCCGCACTGACCCGCTAATTTTTGTGGGTTCAGAGATAGCTGCTGATAACGCGCCGCCGATGTGGATACCGATCTGAAGTCAGTGAGCCAGGTGCTGCAGCAGAGTTCTCTACCGCAAGAGCCGATTCCGCCGAGGCGTGATGCTTCTTGACGCGAGCCAATTTGACGCATTTCGACGCGCACTTTGAAGCGCTCGGCCATGTCTTTGATGAGTTGCCTAAAATCGATGCGGCTTTCGGCAGTGTAGTAAAACGTAGCCTTGCTGAGGTCTGCTTGGTACTCGACATCTGATATTTTCATGTCGAGTTTGAGGTTTTGAGCTAAGGTGCGCGATTGGGTGAGGAGGTCGCGTTCTAAGGTGCGGCCTTTGATCCATTTATCGATTTCTTCTTGATTGGAGATGTGCAAGATTTTTTTGCACTCCATGGTTTTGAGGTTGGGGGCTTTTTTCTTGACTTGAATGCGCGCGAGCTCACCAAGGGCAGAAACAACGCCGATATCCCATCCTGGGGAAGTATCTACAGTTACGACATCGCCGGTTTGTAGGGAAATGTGGTCTGCGTTTCTGTAGAAAGCTTTGCGTGCATTTTTGAAGCGAACCTCAACAAGTTCGAAGGTGCTCTGACCAGCTGGTAGGCTGATGTTGGCAAGCCAATCAAAAACTTCGAGTTTATTGCATCCGCCGCTGCTGCATGTGCCGTTGTTTTTACAACCTTTTGGTGTTCCTCCACCGCTACTACATGACGCACAACCCATTTGATTTTTTTTGTTGTAAAGTTAATAAATAAAGTCGTTTGAACTACGCCTGATGGATGTAGCGCATCGTTTGAAAACAAAGTTGCGTAAATAAGATGCGTGCATTGGCGTTGCGGTCTATCTGAAAATAGGCGGCGTCGAAGGTGCTCATGAATTCTCGGATGTTGTTGCCTGATATAAATGGCGCAAATTTTTCTAAAAACGCAGCTTCCTCGCTCGAGACTTTGGTCAGTACATCGCCCATATAATTGGTGAGGATGCTTTGCCGCATCATGTGGAGCGCGTATTGAATAAATAGTTTTTGTCTTTCCTTGCCAATGGACGCGATGTCGTCGGCCCAATTCATCATGGCCAACACTTCTTTTTTGTAGCAAACACGCATGAGTTGGATGAATTGATTGCGTTGTTGGTCTTGGTCATCTGAGGTAGCCAGATAAGACATAGCGGCAAGTACAGAGCCATCGGCAAACGCGGCAATTGCATCGGCATTGGTGCGCGTCTGATTTTTGGTTTGCTGCAAATAAGCACTGAGGTCGTCGGTACTGATTTTAGGTACCCGAATGAGTTGCGTTCTGGATTGGATTGTGATCATGAGTTTGCTGGCATCCTCACTCACCAATAGAAACAAGGTTTTGGCGGGTGGTTCTTCGAGTATCTTGAGCAACTTATTGGCACAATCTGCATTCATTTCTTCTGGTTGCCAAATGATCATGACTTTGTAGCCACCTTCGTAACCTTTCAGACTCAGTTTGCGGATGATTTCTTTGCTTTCTTCAGTGCCAATAATGGGCTTGCGCAGTTTGGAATCGATGCGTTCGGTCCAGTCGAAGAGGTCAAAATAGGCCGATTGTTGGAGTTGAGCGCGCCAATCTGCCAAAAATAAATCAGAAGTTTTGCCAATGCTTAGCACGACAGGAAACACAAAATGAAGGTCTGGATGCTGGAGCTGCTGTACTTTTTGACAAGAGGCGCAGCGTCCGCAGCTGTCGTTTTCGCCGCGGTCTGTGCAAAACAGATATTGACTAAAAGCCAAAGCTAAAGGCAAACCGCCATAGCCAGCTGGGCCTTGAAGCAACTGGGCATGTGCAATTTTGCCCGAATTGATCTCTTGGATGAGTTCTTGCTTGAGGGTTGTTTGGCCTATGATTTGCTGAAATTGCACCCTCAAAAATAGCGAAAAACCCGCAATTATTCGGCGTTCCCTTTCAAGAGCAGCACGATTTCACCTTTTGCCTCATGCTGAGCGAAATAGCTTTGAAGTTCGGCGAGTGTGCCGCGGTGATACGTTTCAAATTTTTTGCTGATTTCCCTGACCACACAAGCTTCTCGCTGCGGGTCTAGCCATTCGCACATTTGGTTGAGTGTTTTGGCAATGCGGTGCGGTGATTCGTACAAAACTACAGTTCGGTTCTCTTGGGCAAGTGCTTGAATGCGCGTCTGTCGGCCTTTTTTGTGGGGCAGAAAGCCTTCGAAAACAAATTTGTCGCAAGGAAAGCCAGAAGCGACTAATGCGGGTACAAATGCCGTTGGGCCAGGTAGACATTCAACTTCAATTCCTGCCTGAACGCAAGCGCGCACCAATAAAAACCCAGGATCTGAGATACCTGGCGTGCCGGCGTCAGAGACCAACACACAAAATTCATGTTGTTGAATCAGTTCGATTGTTTTCTCTAAAAAGCGGTGTTCGTTGTGGGCATGAAAAGCCAAGACCTTCTTTTTGATTTCAAAATGATTCAAAAGTTTGTTGGTCACGCGGGTGTCTTCGGCAAAAATGAGTGGTGTTTCTTGCAAGATGCGCAAGGACCGAAGTGTGATGTCTTCTAAGTTGCCAATTGGGGTCGGGACGAGGATCAGTCTGGGCATAAGATTAAGCAAAAACCGCGCGCACCACTTCTTCAATTTTGGTGCAAGGGATGATTTCTATTTGGTGTTTGTGTCCTTTGATACCTTTCGAATATTTGGATACGATGATTTTTTTGTAGCCGAGTTTTTCGAGTTCACCCAAGCGTTGCTCTAGGCGGTTGACGGGTCTGAGCTCTCCGCTGAGGCCAATTTCGGCGGCAAAGGAGATGGTTTTGTCTATAGCGAGATCGGCGTTGGAGGACAAAATAGCCATAGCAACAGCTAAGTCAATAGCGGGGTCGTCTACTTTGATACCAC
>JBFYPV010000252.1:0-3753 GCA_041303085.1 Crocinitomicaceae bacterium | reverse complement strand
GTGAAAATAAAAATTCTACCAGATTGGCCTCGGGGTTGAACTCGCACTCAACAAGCGGAAAACAGTTGGTTTGGCCAGCCTCGTTGCGCGCAACAATGACCGATAATTCTTTGGCGAAAGGAATGCACTGCTCGAATATGGAGGGTTCCGTAAAACTCGTACTGAATTGACTCGCTTCTTGAATGATGTTGACGCCTTTACCGTCGTAGCCACCTGTTCGGAGCTTGTGTACGACCGGAAAACCAAACGGATTATTGAAAGGCGCAGCGGGATCGCAAAACACAAAAGGTGCCGTTGGGATGTTGTTGTGGAGGTAAAATTGTTTTTGCAAGCCTTTGTCTCGGATGAGTTCGAGGATGTGCGGCTGCGGAAAAACTTTAACGCCTTGCTTTTCGAGTTCGCGCAGCGCATCGGTATTGACGTTTTCAATTTCTACGGTGAGGAGGTCTTTGTTTTGACCAAAAGCTAGAACGGTGTTGTAGTCGGTGAGTGAACCTACTTCAAAACTGTAGGCTATAGCAGCGCAGGGAGCCGTTGGGTCGGGGTCGAGCATATGCAATTGAATGTCCAAACTATTGGCTGCTTGGATGAGCATGCGCCCCAACTGACCACCGCCGAGCACGCCAATTTGTAGTTCCCTACCGTACCATGTTTTTGTCATGCCGCAAAGATACGTTTAAAATTGTACCTTTGTACGACGATGCGTACAGTGGTTCACATACACGACCTTTCTTTCGCGCCCTTCATTTCGGAAACGACAATACAAACGCGCATTAAAGAATTGGCAAGTCAGTTGGATACTGACTACACAGGCAAGGATCCTATATTCTTAGCGGTGCTCAATGGTGCGTTTATGTTTGCCTCTGATTTGTTCAAGCAATTGCAGTGCAAGCCGGAGCTTACTTTTGTAAAGGTGAGTTCTTATGTCGGCACGCAGTCTAGTGGAAGGGTAGACGAGCTCATCGGCCTGCAAACCGCCCTCAAAGACCGCCATGTCATCATCATCGAAGACATCCTCGATACCGGCGTCACCATGGACAAAATTTTTACCTTGCTTCAGACCGAACAACCCGCTTCAATGGCTGTTTGTGCGCTTTTACTGAAGCCAGATTCTTATAAAGGAAAACATCAACCCCAATATATTGGCTTTGAGATAGAAGATCGCTTTGTGGTCGGTTATGGCCTCGACTACAAAGAACACGGTCGTGAACTTCCAGCTGTTTATCAATTAATCAATTAGTTATGTTAAATATTGTACTTTTTGGCCCTCCAGGAGCAGGTAAAGGAACCCAATCCGAAAGACTCATCGAAAAATATGGTCTTGTACATTTATCCACCGGCGATGTCTTTCGTGCCAATATCAAAGGCGAAACCGAACTCGGCAACCTAGCCAAAAGCTACATGGACGCAGGCCAGCTCGTGCCCGATGAGGTCACGATCAATATGCTGCGCTCAGAAGTTGTCAAGCACGACGCCCCAAAAGGCTTTATTTTCGACGGCTTTCCGCGCACCAACGCCCAAGCACAAGCCCTCGACGAATTTTTAGCGAGTCTTCAAACTGAAATCTCTTTGATGCTTGCGCTAGAAGTAGAAGAAACCGAACTCAAAACACGTTTGCTCAAAAGAGCAGAATTCTCTGGCCGTCCGGACGACGCTGACCCGGCAGTCATTGAAAAACGCATTACCGTATACAATAACGAGACCGCCCCAGTAAAGGCATTTTACCAAGCTCAACACAAATTTGTTGCCATCGATGGCATTGGTAGCATCGACGATATCACTCAACGTTTATTCTCTGCCATAGATACAAACAACTAAATGGCTTCAGATAACTTTGTTGATTACGTAAAAATTCACTGTACCTCCGGTAACGGTGGTGGCGGTTCTACCCACTTCAGACGCGAAAAATACATTCCAAAAGGAGGTCCTGATGGAGGTGATGGCGGCCGTGGCGGACACGTCTATTTGCGTGGCAACAAACAACTCTGGACGCTGTTGCACCTCAAGTTTAAAAAACACATCAAGGCCGGACACGGCGCACACGGTGCGGGCAACCTCAAATCCGGTTCGCAAGGTGAAGACGTCTATATCGACGTGCCGCTTGGTACCCTAGCCAAAGACGGCGAAACCGGTGAAATCCTCTTTGAAATTACAGAAGAAGGCGAAGAGCGCATCATTCAACGCGGTGGCCGCGGCGGTATGGGCAATAACCATTTCAAATCCCCAACCAATCAAACGCCACGCCACGCCCAACCTGGAGAAGAAGGTATCGAAAGCTGGAAAATCCTCGAGCTCAAAATCTTGGCCGACGTCGGTTTGGTGGGCTTCCCAAATGCTGGTAAAAGTACTTTACTATCCGTGCTTTCTTCGGCCAAACCCGAAATCGGCGACTACCCATTTACGACTTTGCGCCCCAATTTAGGAATTGTCTCTTACCGCGATTTTCGCTCGTTTATCATGGCCGATATTCCGGGCATCATCGAGGGTGCGCACGCTGGTAAAGGCCTCGGCTTGCGCTTTTTGCGCCATATCGAGCGCAACTCATTATTGCTCTTCATGTTGCCTGCAGACTCCGACGACATCCAAAAAGAATACAACATTCTCTTGAATGAACTCAAGCAATACAACCCTGAGTTATTGCACAAAGAACGCTTGTTGGCCATTACCAAATCCGATATGCTCGACGACGAACTCAAGGCAGATATCAGCAAAGACCTACCTGCCATTCCACATGTATTTATTTCTTCCGTTGCCCAACAAGGCCTTACGGAGCTCAAAGACTTGATCTGGAAGCACCTCAATAATGATTGAATTTCTATTTCGTCTTGATAATGGCTTGTTGTTGCGCATCAATGCGCTGCATGCGCCTTGGCTCGACGAAATCATGTGGGTGCTTTCCTCCAAATGGATCAATTTTCCATTAGCTCTTTGCATCTTGTTGTTGCTCAAAAGTCAGTTTTCCTGGAAAAAAACGAGCCTTATCTTTTTATTAGCGCTCGTAGTAGTATCCTTGACGGATGTCATTTCTACCCAACTTTTCAAAGATTATTTTGAAAGATTGCGTCCTTCACACGACCCAATTGTACACCACTACTTGCATTTTTATATGATAGGCCCCAATGATCCTTATTTGGGTGGACAGTTTGGCTTTGTGTCGTCTCATGCAGCTAATTTAGCCGCTATGTTTGCCTTTACCTTGCCCTATCTGAAAAAGTATGCCTTTTCGATTTATGTACTTGGTATTTACGTTTTTTTGGTGGCCTACAGTCGCGTATACCTCGGCGTACACTTTCCAGCTGATGTGTTTTGCGGCGCTGTGCTAGGCGCATTTATTGGTTGGCTTTTTAGGCGACATTTATTTGCTCAATTGATTTCCAAATGGGACTAAAAACAGTATTATTGGTTTTTGTAGGTGGTGGCATGGGCAGCATTTTGCGTTGGTTTTTGGCGCGCGTGTTGCCGATTGACAAAACTATTTTTCCGTGGTCTACTTTGCTGAGTAATGTCATCGCTAGTTTGCTATTGGCTGTGCTCATTTTTCAATTCAAGGACCATCCGAAATGGACAAGCCTACAACCGCTCATTGTAGTGGGCTTCTGCGGAGGTTTGTCTACGTTTAGTACGTTTTCCTTTGAGAATTATCAGCTCCTACAACAAGGGCAACTGGCCATGTTTGGACTCAATATCTTTGTTTCGCTTACTTTGGGTCTGCTTGCGTTTTGGTTCTTGGCGCGCCTTTGAGGGCCGCACTAA
>JBFYPV010000251.1:0-5391 GCA_041303085.1 Crocinitomicaceae bacterium | reverse complement strand
GGAGAAGGCTTTTGTTTTACTTGCTTCTCAACGGCTGCCTCGGCGAGCCCTTGCATTTTGCATCCTGAACTTTGCCAAGCGCACTTAGGCTTAGGCCGAGACCCCGACTACGAGCAAAGGCACCACAACCAGCCCCATTACGTTTACCTCGCCCAAACCGATCAACTCAAGGTCGGTATCACGCGCACCACCCAAAAGCCAACGCGCTGGATAGATCAAGGTGCAGCCGCGGCCATCATTTTGGCAGAAGTACCCAACAGGTATTTATCTGGTGTACTGGAAGTGGCGCTCAAGTCTCAGTTTGCCGACAAAACCAACTGGCAGCGCATGCTCCAAAACAGCCCCTACGACGGGCCTGCACTCGACGAACAAAAATGGGAACTCGAAGAAAGCCTTCCGGCTGACCTCACACAGTACTGGACCGACGACGAACAAATTTGGAGCTTCAACTACCCCGTCTTGCGCTACCCCGACAAAGTGAATTCCTTATCTTTGGACAAACAAGCGCAAGTGAGCGGTACCCTAACAGGCATCAGGGGGCAATACCTCTACCTCGATCATTCACTTGTGATCAACATCAGAAAGCACACCGGTTATCAAATTCAATGGGAAAACTAATACGCCAGGTTCTCGACCTCTTTTATCCGTTGTTTGCGCGTTTTTTTGACAAGCAAACGTATTATTATGCTGCCTGTGGTGGCACAAACCTCGTTTCTAGCTGGCTGTTTTTCTACCTCTTTTTTCAGTTTGTCTTTGAAAAACGCATTTTCAACATTGCATTTGCATCAAATACTTACGTAGTTTCTGCATATACCCTGAGCTCCATGCTCTGTTTTGTCATTGCATTTACATTGGGTTTTTTGCTCAATAAGTATGTGGTCTTTACGGACAGCCAACTGATGGGGCGCGTTCAGCTGTTTCGTTATGCCGTGAGTGCAGGCTTCTCTTGGCTTGGCAATTATTTATTGCTCAAAATCATGATTGAGACGTTTGCCTTTTACCCCTCGATTGCCAATGTGTTTTCGAGTGTGTTTGTGGTGTTTCTTTCCTATTTACTTCAAAAGAAATACACCTTTAAACACTAAATCACAGCCAATCTTATTGGCAAACCAAGGTATCTATCCAAGGAGCATAAGCCACCCAAATACCTAAAGCGCCGCCTTCAATATTTGTAGGAATATTGGTGGGCACCGCAAACGGACTGCCTCCCGAATAAATTTGATTGTACTTCTTTTCGAAGTAATTGTATTCTTTGCCGCCAATTTTAGAGAGCTTGACAACAATTGTGTCACCTAGCTTGTAAAAACCTCTGTAAGCGTCGTTGCCATTCGGATCATTGAAACTCATTGGATTTTCATACCCAAATTCAAAGGTGAGCCCGTTGAAGAATTTATCGTTGAAATACGGATTGAAAGTCTTGGAAAACTGAGGGTCTTGGAGGTATTTCACCTCCCATAGGTAGGCATCTGCTGTGTTGGCTGCATCGGAGAGTTTAGCCCATGAAAAACCGCGGTCTGTAAAGTTTCCTTCTGGTTTCCAATAGAGTGAATCTGGTACAATAGGAGTCAGTATTTTAGAACTTGCTTGGTATTGCTTTCCTTGATGAGAGATTTGCAGGGTGTAGGTTTTACCTTCTTCACCGAGCATGTTCATGGAAACATACGCGCACAAATGCAAATTCACTAATATTTCTGCTGGAATACCAAAAATACCGGCTGCAACTTGTTCTAAGCCCGGAGGGAGGTCGTCGGTGCAAATTTTAGTGAGGGTATCGGTTTGGGTACCGTTGGATAGCACCACAATGGCGTCATCTACAAAACTATTGAGGTAAGACTCGTAGTTGGTACTCGAATAAACATTATTGCTCTTAGACAACAAGACAATGGCAGGTTGCCCGGTTTCGATGCGGCCGTCCACGACCAATTGTTCTTTGTAGCCCGGGATATCGATCTGCACCTCTTTGGTACAACTCCACAAAGTGGCTACAGCAAAGCTAAAGCTGAGGTATTTTAAAATTCGAAGTTCCATGTGACGCTAGGTATAATTGGGAATAAAGAGACTTGTTTGACACTCAGAGAGAAATTACCGCTCATGAAATCGCCGTCGTTGTCTACGTACAAGAAGAACGGATTGAGGCGGTTGTAAACGTTATACACAGAAAACGACCAATTGCTGCGGGCTGCTTTCTTGACTTGAATTTCTTGGCCCGTTGCTGGGTCTGTGCGGGTTTTGTAGGCTTTGCCGTAACGAGTGGCACTGAGGTCTAGGCGGTGGTATGGTGCCATGCGCGTGGAGTTGCGCGGGCCGTATTGAAACAATAAGTTTTGATCTTGGACATACCAACTCGCTGGCAGCGTGAGCGTATTGCCGGTGGCGTAGATGAAACTTGCGCCGAAGGTCCAGGTGTCGTTGAGTTTGTAGGTTCCGACCAGCGTGAGGTCGTGACGGCGATCGTATTTCGCAGGGTAAATATTGCCTTCGTTGATATCGGGGAAGCGTCGTTCTGTTTTGGCCCAGGTGTAGCCGATCCAGCCGGTAAATGCGCCTTCTGTCTTTTTGAGAAAGAACTCTGCACCATAAGCCCAGCCGTCGCCGTAAACCAATAAGTTGTCGGTGTTGTCATTGACGTTGTCGCCTGGAAGGGCTCCTTCTTTGAATTCGATGAGGTTTTTCATGCCTTTGTAGTAAACCTCAACAGATGCTTCATAGCGGTCTTTGTCGAAATTCCTGAAATAGCCAATGGAGGTTTGAAAACCTTGCTCGGGCTTGGCTTGATCGGTAGTTGGGAACCAGATATCGGTCGGTAAAGAAACGGCACTGAGCGTCACTAAATGCACATATTGGTAATTGTAGGCATAGCCCGCTTTGATCGAACTGTTATCGGGGAGCAAATAGCGAAAAGACAAGCGCGGCTCAAGGCCTTGATAAAAGGCAATGACGTCATTGCGGTCGTATTTCACGACGCTGTCTGGTGTAGAGATGCCGTCGCCTTTGATGTAGCGATCAAAAGGACCGACGTGCGCAAAAGTACTGTAGCGCAAACCTGCATTGATGCGCAAGGCCTCATTGACATCGAATTCGTCCAAAGCATAAATGGCGGTTTCGTGGGAATACAAGTGCTGAGCTGATCCGGTATTGAAGACAACGGTATCGTTTTGAGCCGACAAACTGGTGGGTGTGAAATCGTGGTAAGTGTAGATGCCGCCCCATTTGATGCGGTGTTTAGGATTGGGGAAGTACGAGAAGTCTACCTTGGCGGTGTAGTCTCGGATACCTGAAGTGAGGGCCACCCGAAATTCGTCTTGCGAAGAGGCAAACTCAAAATTGTAATCGGAATAAGAAAGCGTGGTATTTAAAAATAATTTGCTGTTGAACAAGTGGTTCCAGCGCAAGGCTGCAATGCCGTTACCCCAAGGCATATCAACCCGAAAACCTCCATTATTATCCTTAAATGAGAAGATGTCTTTGCCGTAATAAGCGCTCAGGTAAATGCGGTCTTTGTCGGTGAGTTTGTAATTGAGCTTGGCATTGAGGTCGTAGAAGAAATAACCAGAGCCCGCAAATGGAGATGTGTCAGAGATGACGGCCTTTGCTAAGATATCGATGTAGGTTCGGCGAGCAGAAACCACAAAGGACCCGCGGTCTTTTTTGAGTGGCCCCTCGACGGTCAAGCGAGAGGAGATTACGCCAATACCGCCTTTTACCTTGAATTTCTTGAGGTTCCCCTCGTTCATATTGACCTCGAGCACAGAAGACAAACGACCGCCATAGTTGGCTGGCATTCCACCTTTGATCAGGTTGACGCTATTGATGGCGTCGGAATTGAAAACCGAAAAGAAACCAAACAAATGCGCTGCATTGTAGACCACGCCTTCGTCTAATAAGACTAAGTTTTGGTCGGGGCCGCCACCGCGCACATAAAACCCTTGGCCACCTTCCGATACCGAAGACACACCCGGTAATAACTGAAGGGTCTTGACGACGTCTACCTCGCCCATAAATGCCGGCAAGGTTTTAACCTGATCCATCTTGAGTTCCATTTGGCCCAACTTGGCAGAGGTAACGTTCTCCGAGCGCTTGCCCGTGACGCGCACATCTTTGACTTCTTGAATGGCCATTTCAAGCTCGATGCTGATGGTTTGGTCTTTTTGGAGTTCGACGCTTTTAACCACTGTCGCAAAACCATCGCAGCGGTATTCAATTTGATAATTACCGAGTGGAATGGTTAGGCTGTAAAAACCGTAGTTATTGACTACAGCTCCGGTTTTGAGTTCTTTGACAAAAATGCGGGCAGTGCCGAGTGCTTCACCGCTTCTGGCATCGGTGAGGTAACCACTAATGGTGGCTTTTTTTTGGCCCAACGCGAGCAAAGAGCAGCAAATAAAGAGGAGAGATAGAAATGTTTTCATAAAGGAGTTGTCTTGTGGACGTAAGCGCAGTGCAAAGGTAACAGGTCTAAAACAAAAAAACGGGGAAAAGGTTGGCTTTTGTCCGGGAATGTACGCGATGTTTGTAAATTTGAACCATGGATTCAACTTGTTTTTTTTGGCAGCATCACCAACACGGGCTCTTGCTGGGCATAGGACAACAAGACTCCTTTCAAAATTCGTTGCAATTCGAAGCGGACGCTTTTCAAGCTTTCCTGACTAAAAATGCCGGCAACTACATTTTTGGCTACCTGAGTTTCGATGTCAAAAACACCTTTGAAAACCTCAGCTCCAACAACCCAGACCACCTCGCATTTCCCTTGCTGCACTATTGGGTACCACAAAGCATTTATGGCGTCAGCCCTACCCCTACACTTTTGTGGGGCAGCGACAGCGAACAGAATCAAAATGAAGCAAATGCACTGTTGGCAACTTTTGAAAAAAAAGAGGGTGTACTCGATACGCATTTTGAACCCCGCACTTCCAAAGCCGCTTATTTCGAACACTTTGAGCAACTCAAAAGTGCCTTGCAGCGCGGCGATATTTACGAGGTCAATTATTGTCAAGAATTTGCCGCAGCCAATTGCACGCTAGACAACCCAGTTGGTTTATTTGGCCGCTTGTATACCGAGACGAAAGCACCGCATGCGGCATATATCCAAACACCTGAGCATTTGGTTTTGTGTGCCAGCCCAGAGCGTTTTTTACAAAAAACAGGCAAGGTGCTGCGTTCGGAACCCATCAAAGGAACCGCTCCGCGCTCCAAAGACCCCGAAACAGACCAACAGCTCGCCACAGACCTCCAAAACAACCCTAAAGAGCGCGCCGAGAACATCATGATCGTAGACCTCGTGCGCAATGATTTAGCACAAGTAGCGAGCAAAAACAGCGTTGGCGTAGACGAGCTCTGCCAAATCTACAGCTTCGAGACCGTCCACCAAATGATTTCAAAAATCAGCTGTGC
>JBFYPV010000250.1:0-3091 GCA_041303085.1 Crocinitomicaceae bacterium | reverse complement strand
AACAGTAGCAAATGAACGTGCTCAAAGCGGACCGCATCAACTACCTCAATATCGGCTTAATGCTCATCACCGCGGTGTTGGCCTATTATTTTCCTTTTGAAACCTTTCTTTTGGCCTATGCATACCTCGGGCCGCTGCACTACCTCACCGAAATCAGCTGGCTCCACGACCGCCAATACTACGCCAAAGGCAAGTGGGACTTCCTCGTGCTGCTGATCGTTGGAGTTTTGCTCTCCTATGCCGCCTTCGCCAAAGATTTTGGCTTCAGTAAAGACGTCTACGATTACTTCGTCGAAATGAATCTTTTCGATAAACTCTTGGTTTTTGCACTTTTTGCCTCCATTCTGTTTGCTTTGGTCAAGAGCCTCTGGATCAAATTGGGCTCCATTTTCTTGCTTTACATTTTTGTAGGTGGCTGGCTCAGCCCCGAACGCGCGCAAGAAAACGCCGACAGTACGACTATTTTTGCGCTCACAGCACTCATTCCAACCCTCATTCACGTCTATGTGTTCACCGGTTTGTTCATGCTTTACGGCGCGCTCAAAAGCCGCAGTGTTTCGGGTATGTGGCAAATGGTCGGCTTCGTAGCTGTTCCCCTGCTGTTGGTTTTCAGCCTTCCTGTAGATACCAAAGACGCGTTCTTGTCCAACTACGGCAAAGATGCCTATTATGCAAAAGGCGATGGTTTTTACAACACCAACTACCTCATTTTAGATCATTTTGACCTCATCGAAGAGCAGAAGCTCACCAATAAAGAATACCTCGACATCATTACCAAAGAGGGCAACAAAAGCTACTTTTTACGCCAAGGCCTCATCGATACCGCTGCTTTTGATGCGCACACCGATTCACTCACCAAAATTGCAGACCGCGCATTTGTAGTGAAGCCAATGGCCATCAATACAGCCAATTTAGCACCTCAATTTCAGTACGATCACCTCTTGTATTTCTTCGATACCTCTAGCCGCTACATCAATAGCATCAATGAATACCGCTTTGAGCCAATGCCGAAAAAGGTCATGAAATCGCGCACCAAAAAAGAAATCGATGGGCTCATTTACTTCTCAGAAGTCGGTATCATGCTCATGCGCTTCATCGCCTTTGCTTACCTCTACCATTACCTCAACTGGTTCAGCAAGACGGAAATCATTCGCTGGCACAAAGTTCCTAAAGTGCGTTTTATTTTGGTACTTGTTACCTGGATTGCTTCTTCAGCGTTCTACGCCTATGACTACTCTTTAGGCCTCAGTTTGTTGTTTTTCTTGAGCTTTTCTCACGTCTTGCTCGAGTTTCCACTCAATATTGTTTCTATAGTTGGCATCGGGACCGAAGCGCTTTCGATTTTCAAAAATGGCTTCAAAAAACCGCTCAAATCCTGATTTTTAACAAATTTTACGCGTATCCCATGCTCAAACTCACTTCCTTTTTAGGCGCTTTCTTAAGCGTTAGCTTCTTGTTTGCCCAATTGGTCAGCACTACTTCAGATGGTCGTTACACGCTGTCGTCAGAAGGCGCATCGTATTTTGCCAAACTCTCTTTGGATTGCACCTCCAAGCCAACACCGCACTATTACTACCAAGCCTTGCGCCAGCCCGGAGATACCCAAACGCCTACCGATATTTGGCCATCTTTTTACGGCTGCTACGACTGGCACAGTGCCGTTCACAACCATTGGGCTTTGGTAAAAATCCTAAAAACATATCCCGATATTCCGGAGGCCGAAGCCATTCGCGCCAAGTTGAACGAAAGTTTCAGCGAAGAAAACATCCGTAAAGAATACGAATATTTTGAAACCAACAAAGAACGCTACGTGTTTGAATTCCCTTATGGCCAAGGTTGGCTCTTAAAGGTTGCCGACGAACTCGCTAATTGGAATGACCCAGATGCAGCACGTTGGTTAGAAAACCTTGCTCCCTTGCATCATTTGTGTGCAGCGGCCGCACAAGTCATCTGGAAAGACATCAAAGAAGTCAAATTATCTGGTTCGCACGACGCGCCTTCACTCAATCTTTCTTTTGCCATCGATTACGCCCGTACTTTTGGCGACGAAGACCTTTTGAAAGTGGCGCTTAAAGCCAGTAAACGCTATTTTGGCAAAATGACCAACGCGCCTTTGCGTGCCGAGCCTTTTGAGTACGATTTCATGTCTGCATCTTTGCTCGTGACCGACCTCATGCGCAAGGTATACGATACCGAAGATTACTTGGTGTGGTTGAAGAAATTTAGCCCAGGCTTATTTGCTGCGCAAACGGCTAGTAAAGATTTGCAGATCAAAAAGACCGACAAACACGATGGCTATGAGTCTCACTGGGATGGCTACCACCTCAACCGCATTTGGTGTCTGAATGGCATGCTCAAAACCTTGCCAGCCGGAACTTTAGACGAAGCCACTAAAGCTGCATGGGTAACAAACATGAACGCCATGTGGGATTACGCACAAGAAAGCATCGGAAAAGGCAACTACGATATCGATCACTGGTTGTCGTCGTTCTCGGTCTTTGCTTTAATCGGTTACGACCAGTAAAGCCACGCGGGCAAGCGCCCAAGCTAATTGTTCTTCACGGTTCAGCGCGGAGGTATCCAAAACCACCGCTTCAGCTGCCTGCTTGAGCGGGCTTTCTGCTCGCGTGCTGTCTTGGTGATCGCGGTCTAGGAGATTTTGTTGTACGGCCATCTCGTCGATGACTTCACCTTTGGCCTTAAGTTCTGCTAAGCGCCTTTGGGTCCTCACTTCAATAGAAGCTGTTACAAAAATTTTGAGTTCAGCATCAGGGAATACAACCGTCCCGATGTCTCGGCCATCCATTACAATGCCGCCACCAACGCTCATCTGTCGCTGGAGCTCCACTAATTTGGTGCGCACGGCTTTGATGGCCGCAACCTTGGATACAACACCAGCCACTTTTGGTGAGCGAATGACCTCCGTGATATCTTGGTTGTTGAGCCACACTTTTTGGTCTGAGCTCAAAATGATAGAGATTTGATCGAGCTGCTGGAGCAACTGCGTGCTGTCTATTTCATCTTCTTCCGAAATAAACCCTTGCTCTAGGCAATAAAAGGCAACGGCGCGATACATCGCGCCGGAGTCTAT
>JBFYPV010000249.1:0-5140 GCA_041303085.1 Crocinitomicaceae bacterium | reverse complement strand
ATTTAGATTTACAGCCGTATTTAAATCTGCTTTATTCAAGATCAACAAAATATTTTTATCCGGATGTAAAGTCTTCAAGGACTGCACCCACTCCATAGTCTCTTGGAGGTTGATGAGGTCGCCGGAGTCTGCCAAGCAAAGGACAATTTTTGCTTGTTCGATTTTTTGCTGAGAGCGCTCGATACCTAGTGCTTCGATGGTTTCGGTGGTTTGGCGGATACCGGCGGTGTCGATGAGGCGAAACTGGATGCCTTCTATGTTCAGTACTTCTTCGATGACGTCGCGGGTGGTGCCGGCAATGTTAGAAACAATGGCGCGTTCTTCGCCGAGGAGCTGATTGAGTAAAGTACTTTTGCCGGTGTTGGGTGCGCCAACAATGGCTACCGGGACGCCTTGTTTGATGGCATTGCCCAGTTCAAAAGAGGCGGCTAAACGGCGCACCATTTGCAAAACGGAGGCTACTAATTGCTTGAGTGCGCTGCGGTCTGCAAACTCGACGTCTTCTTCGGCGAAGTCGAGCTCGAGTTCGATGAGGGCCGCAAAGTTGATGAGTTGCTCGCGGAGTTGTTGGAGTTCTGAAGAAAAACGGCCGCGCAATTGTTGCAAGGCCACTTGATGGGCCTGCTTAGACTGCGCGGCAATGAGGTCTGCCACAGCTTCGGCCTGCGAAAGGTCTAGGCGGCCATTTAAAAACGCCCGCTTCGTGAATTCGCCAGGCTCGGCCAAGCGGCAACCAACCTCTACCAAGCGCTGCAAAAGCAACTGCTGAATGTAGGGCGAGCCATGGCAAGCGAGCTCCACGCTTTCTTCACCTGTAAAACTCTTGCCGTTGTCAAAAAGCGTAGCGAGTACTTCATCTAGGCGCTCGCCACTTGAAGATAGCATCCAGCCCAAATGAACGGTATGGCTTGGCAGTGCCTGTAAATCTTTAGAAAAAGCCTTTGAAACGAGTGCTTTTGTGCCAATACCCGATACGCGGATAACAGCAATTGCGCCGGTGCCGTTGGCTGTTGCGAGCGCACAAATAGGATCGTGAGAAAGGTCATTCATGTTGCAAAGTTACACAATAAAAATTCCCTACCTTTGCCCTAAAATCAACACATTATGTCACTCCAAGCAGAAATCAAAGACATCTTGGGCCAATTTGGCATCCAAGAAAACAATAGCGGCGCCTCTACAGGTACGCAATGGATACAAACTTCTGGTGCCAGCATCGCATCTGTATCGCCAGTAGACGCGCAAGTTATTGCGAACGTCACTATGGCTACTCCAGCTGAATACCATCACGTCATCGACAAAGCGCAAGCAGCTTTTGTAGAATGGCGCAAAGATCCCGCTCCAAAACGCGGCGAAATCGTGCGTCAGTTGGCTGAGCGCATCCGCTTTTACAAAGAGCCACTAGGCAAACTCGTTTCTTACGAAATGGGTAAGTCTTTACAAGAAGGCCTCGGCGAGGTACAAGAAATGATCGACATCTGCGACTTCGCAGTTGGTTTGTCGCGACAACTTTACGGCCTCACCATGCACTCTGAGCGCCCTGGTCACCGCATGTATGAGCAGTATCATCCGCTCGGCATTGTCGGTATCATCTCTGCATTCAACTTCCCGGTTGCCGTTTGGAACTGGAACACCGCCCTTGCATGGGTTTGTGGCGATGTTTGCGTTTGGAAGCCTTCCGAAAAAACACCACTTACTGCCATCGCGTGTCAGCGCATCACAGAAGAAGTATTTGCTGCCAATGGCGTGCCTGAAGGTGTTTCTGGTTTAGTAATCGGCGACGGCGAAATCGGCAAACTCATGGCCAACGATACACGCGTTCCTTTGATTTCTGCTACAGGTTCTACCCGCATGGGTAAGTCTGTTGGTGCAGCAGTTGGGCAGCGTTTGGGTCGTTCCCTTTTAGAATTAGGAGGCAACAACGCCATCATTATTGCACCTACTGCAGACCTCAAAATGGTGGTGCCAGGAGCTGTATTTGGTGCAGTTGGTACGGCTGGTCAGCGCTGTACCTCTACGCGTCGCCTCATCATCCACGCTTCTATTTACGATAAAGTGACAGAAGCACTTACTTCGGCATACAAACAATTGAGCATTGGCAACCCACTTGATCAAAACAACCACGTGGGCCCACTGATCGATCAAGATGCTGTCAACAATTACCTCAACGCTATTGAAGCTGCCCAAAAAGAAGGTGGAAAAGTATTGGTAGAAGGAGGCGTATTGAGCGGCCCTGGCTATGAGTCTGGTTGTTATGTGAAGCCTTGTATCATCGAAGCTGAAAATCATTTTGCCATTGTTCAGCACGAAACTTTTGCACCTATTCTCTACGTCATGAAATACACCGGTGATGTACACGAAGCTATTGCCATCCAAAATGGCGTGCCACAAGGGCTCTCTTCTGCCATCATGACCAACGAACTCAAAGAATCTGAAGCCTTCTTAAGCGCTGCAGGTTCTGACTGCGGTATTGCCAATGTCAATATTGGAACATCAGGTGCCGAAATCGGTGGCGCTTTTGGTGGTGAAAAAGAAACTGGTGGTGGCCGCGAGTCTGGCTCAGATGCTTGGAAGGTTTACATGCGTCGCCAAACCAATACCATTAACTATTCTGATTCCTTGCCACTTGCACAAGGCATCAAGTTCGATTTATAATAGAAAATTGACGAAAATCAAAAGGGGGCTAGTTGTCCCCTTTTTTTGTTTTGCGCTTGATCACCACAAAACGGGCCGAGATAAAGAAGCTATTGCTATTGAAAGTGGTGTTGTCTAAACTATAAAAAGGCGCTAGTAAATACATCCCAGTTTGAACGTGTAGTTGCCAAACTTTGATGCCCACGCTCGGGCAAACGCCAAAACGCAACTGCTTGAGGTCGGTGCGAACCGCTGCACTGAGGCCATAAGTGAGGTTCAGATTGCCGGTACGGCTCCAAAAACCGAGGTCATAGCCTAAAACCGGATTGAGGCGAGAGAAGTCAAAAGTGGCGTTGAAGCCATGATGTACGGCTGTAGTATTGGAACGCAACATGCCGTTTTTATTTTTGCGCTGAAGCTCCCAACCGTACTCCAAAACATAAAATCGGCCACTTTGCAAGCCAAAATAAGGCCCAGATTTAAACGATTTTTGCTTTTTGTCAAGCAACGTTTGTTTTTGTAGTAAGGTTGCAATCGGGTCATTAGCGGCTAAAGCACAAGAGGCCACAACCAAAAAACAACTTGCTATATAAATTTTGAATAAACGCATCTCGATCAGTTTGCTTTAGGAGTTTCTTCTTCAATGAGCTGCTCTTTTGCTTGTTGCAAGTAAGCATCAAACACCACACCTTCGCTGATTTTTGGCAAGGTATTTTGCAGCATATTGGTATAGAATGGAACGGCTACGGATTGGTTACGGGTTTGGGCAGATATCAGGTTTTGCTTGCTGTCATTGGCCAATACAAACAGCAAAAGCGTTCCGACCAAATACATCCATTGCAAAATACCCAGCAGGGCGCCCGCCAAGTTATTGAGTATGGATAGCTTCACCACCTTGAGCGCCGTTTCGAGTAGTTTTCCGCCAAAATAAATAGCGGCGCCAATACCCAAAAACAGCAACACAAAACTAAGTGGCATGAGCGTAGTTTTTTCCCAATGGAGGTTCTTGCTTCCCCATTCCACCACGACATCCGTGAGTTGAAAAGCGGCATAAAGCCCCACTACAATAGCCAACAGCATGAACAAAGACATGATCAGGCCGCGTTTGTAACCCTTGTAGGCACCGTAGGCCAAAGGAGCAAAAAGAAAGAGGTCGAAAAGATTCATGGCCGAAAATTAAGAGAAAGTTTGTAATCTTGCGCTATGCTGAGCCCTTTCAACGACGAATATTTCATGAAACAAGCCTATCAAGAGGCTTTAAAGGCTTTTGAGGCCGACGAAGTGCCGGTTGGCGCCGTTATTGTTTGTAAAAACCAAGTGATTGCCCGCGGCCACAACCTCACGGAGCAGCTCACCGACGTCACGGCGCATGCCGAAATCCAAGCCATTACCGCTGCCGCTCAATATTTAGGCGCCAAGTACCTCAAAGAATGCACGCTGTACGTCACGCTTGAACCCTGCTGTATGTGTGCTGGCGCTTTGTATTGGTCTCAAATTGACCGCGTGGTATTTGCCGCACGCGATGCCAAACGCGGCGCAAGTGCTACAGGCACCAGCTTGTATCATCCGGCTACGCTCGTAGAAAATGGCATCATGGATGCCGAGTGCAGTCAGTTGCTCAAAGATTTCTTTGCCAGAAAACGCTAGTCGTAGAGGGTATCGTGCAAGATTTCTAAGGTCTTGTCTATATTGAAATTGGCCAGGTGAATTGTGGCATACTGGATCAGAACACGCAAACCTTCCTTGTGCACTACTCCCGAAAATTGAGCGCCCGCTTTTGGCCAAAATTGCGCGGATAAATAATCGAGCATTGTACGGTCTTGAATACAACTCGAGTTCTCGCCGAGCGCGTGGCTAAACCGACCTGTATTCATGTCAAAAATACTGTAGCCATCGTCATCCATTAAAGGTGTGTAACCTAAAATCATGAGGTATTGCGCCAAAAATGTACCCGGAAAATCACGGAGTTGCGCATTGGTTTCTAGCCGCAACAATTGATCTCTAATAAAGTAAAACAGCTGCGGGTCGGCACCCTGATACCGCAAGGTTTGCTGCAGAATATCGGTCATAAAAAAGACCAACATCACCTTCTGAGGATGTTCAAATAAAGCCAGCGGCGTCCAGGCAAAGTCCAGTTGATTGATGATGCCTAAATCAGACTCCGGGCGCTTGAAATAACTGAGTTCATACAAACCCAACTGATTGAGCGCCTTGCGTTTCTTGAGTGCGCCTTTGAAGACAAAAGACTGAAAGCCGCGTTCAAGTGTGTAAAAATGCAATATTATACTGCTCTCCGAGTAAGCTTGCTTATCGATGAGAATGCCGAGTTCTTTAGCTTTCAAGATCTATTTGCGCGTCGCTCTAAAGTCTATTTTGTAATAGAAAATTGGGAAGAAGCCCAACTGGGTTTTTTCTGCGAATGGCTCGAAATTCGGATTGGCAATTTCTTGAGGTGTTAGTGCAGGACGGTAAGCTAGAGTGAGGAGATTTTTAGTACCCAAAATATTCA
>JBFYPV010000248.1:0-2715 GCA_041303085.1 Crocinitomicaceae bacterium | reverse complement strand
CGTCGCGCATGAATTTAGCGACCTTTTCTCGGTAGCTACTGAGGTAATCGAGGTCGAAGGGTTTGCCGATGAGTGGGTGGTCGTCGAGGGGCAGGTATTCTTTGCGGATGAGCTTTTGGTGGAGGTCGCGCAGTAAGCGTGGCCCTGAGTAAGTAACCGAATCGATAAGGTACTGACGGCCTTCGTCGATATGATAAATGGCTTGAACAGTGCGTTTATGCTCGTTGAAACTCAGTTCGGACTTGACTGTACCGTAGTAATAACCTTTCTTGACAAGGTAGCGCGCGAGCTGGTCTTCGTTTTTTTGGTGCAAAACGGTATCGAAAACAACAGGTTTTTGGCCGTATTTGTATTTGAGTTTTTCGGCCCAAATGGCTTGCTTAAAGGTGCTGTCTGGAAGGTTTTTGTAGCGAAAATCTGGTTTACCTCGACGCAGCGCTCTGGCATTGCGCTGGGCATTGACCTGACTCACTTTTGTTTGTTTGTGGGTCAACTTCAACTGAAAACGCTCGATTTTATCCGCTTTCTTTTCTGCTACAGCTGCTGAATCCATGGCGTTGTAGAGCCAAAGCTTCCAGGGTGCGCCAAAAAAACGGGCATTGGGCTGCTGGCGTAAAACTTGCGCGAGCTCATAGCGGTCTAGGTTGGTAGTGAGCGGGTTGTCTAAAGCAATGGTGGTGTTGCGCAGCAAATAATTACCCGGCGGCACGTTCTTCGCCAAACGGCAACTCGCCAAGAGCAAGGTAATCACCACAAATAATTGTACTTTTGAAATCAGGCGCATTGTCATACAAAAGTAAATAATATTCACCTTGGAAAAGCTCAGTCAGCAAAAGATCAAAGACTTCAAAAAATTGCAGCTCAAAAAGCACCGCAATGCAGAACAATTGCTTTATCTGGAAGGCGAAACACTTATCAAAGACCTCTTGGTCGAATTTCCGCAACTCGTCTTGACGCTCGTGCTCACCGAAGACAAACTCCCCGAATTCGAGCAGTACAAAAAAGAACTGCTTGTTGCTCCGTTCGTAGACCTCGAAAAACTCACGCAGCTCAAGACTCCTAAAAAGGTAAATGCGATTGTCAAGTATCCGAAGACCAAACCTTGGAAAGCGGGTCAAAAAGCGCTCTTACTCGATCAAATTCAAGACCCGGGCAACCTTGGCACTATTATCCGGACGGCCGACTGGTTTGGCATCCAACATATTTTTTGTGCACCCGGCACCACCGATTACCTGAGCCCAAAAGTGATCCACGCTTCTATGGCTTCGGCCTTTCGCGTGCAGCTCCATTACCAAGAACTCGCCCCCATGATCAAAAAATACGCCGACCAAACTTACGGCACCTTTATGGACGGCACTGATTTTGAACAAATTGACCCAAATCAAATGCAATTTCTGGTTTTGGGCCACGAAGGGCACGGCATCAGCGACAATTTATCAGCGCTCCTTAAGCACCGCATCGGCATCCCGCAAAAAGGTGCCGCAGAATCTTTAAACGTAGCTGTGGCCGCAGGAATTTTATTACAACATCTCAGTAAATAACAGATTTCATTAGTAAGATCAGGGAAAAGGCCGTACTTTTGCAAACTTCCCTTTTTTACGATGCTAGATCTCGATTTATACGAAGCCAAAAAACTCTATCCTTTTCAAGAAAAGACCGTCAACCAGGTCCTCGACGAACTCCGCAAAAACGGTAGCAACTTCAATTTGCTGTACCAACTCCCTACCGGAGGTGGTAAAACTGTCATTTTTTCGGAAATTGCCAAGCGCTACGTCGAAGAATCTGGCAAAAACGTCCTGATCCTCACTCACCGCATTGAGCTCTCGATCCAGACCTCAAAGCAGCTGTCGGCTATTCAGGTACCCAACAAAATCATCAACTCAGAGGTCAAGACCTTAGAAGACCAAGCCGAATACACTTGCTTCATTGCCATGGTCGAGACGCTCAACAACCGCCTCAACGAAAACGACCAATTTATTGAAAACGTCGGATTGGTGATCGTTGATGAAGCCCACTACAACAGCTTTCGCAAAATCTTTCAGTTTTACGAAGACGCTAATATCCTAGGCGTAACCGCCACACCACTCAGCAGCAACCGCAATTTGCCGCTCAAAGACCACTACAACAAACTTTTGGTCGGCGAATCCATTTCCAACCTCATTGGCGACGGCTATTTATCGGACGCCGAAACCTATTCTTACGACGTCAACCTACACGGGCTCAAAATTGGCTCCAACGGCGATTTCACCGTAAGCTCCAGCGACCTACTCTACTCCAATTACTTCATGCAAGAAAAGCTCATTTTTGCATACGAGGAAGTAGCCATCGGCGAAAAAACACTCATCTTCAATGCCGGTATCGAAACCTCGCGCCGCGTAGAGGAATCCTTCAAAAAACTCAAATACAATATCCGTCACCTCGACTCCACGTTCTCAGACAAAGACCGAAAAGACGTCATCAAATGGTTCAAAGAAACCCCAGATGCTATCCTGACCTCAGTGGGCATCCTCACCACGGGCTTCGATGAACCCACTGTTCAAACAATCATCATCAACCGCGCCACCCGCTCGCTTACGCTCTATCACCAAATGATCGGCCGCGGCTCGCGCAGTATTCCCAACAAATCTCAGTTCAAAATCATCGACCTCGGTAACAACGTGCGTCGTTTTGGCTACTGGCAAGACTACATCAACTGGCAAGACGCCTTTCGCTTCC
>JBFYPV010000247.1:0-2583 GCA_041303085.1 Crocinitomicaceae bacterium | reverse complement strand
CCCTGGCGTACATCGCCCCAAATGGTGTAGAGTTGGTTATTGCTGAATTGCACATTTAGAAAATCATTGCCTTTTTCGAGTAAGATAGAATCGTGGTTAACCACTGGGCTGATTGTGAATTCACTGCCCCACGTTTGGTTGCTCTGGATGCGACAGAAAATCTGACTTGGGCTCTGGTAGGTGCCTGGTAGGCCATTGCGGCGGTCACGCCAACAAACCGCTAAGTCGCCATCGGTGTCGTAATCTGACCAAATGAGGTCTTGGATCACGCCGTTGCCTTGTGTATCTTGATTGACGCGCATTGGCGCAGACCACGCACTCCCATTTTTTTCAATACAAATGATATCAGGATCACCATAAACCTCACTTATAAAGGCGTAATTAGCGCGATTGGAATTGCTAGGATCTAAGGAAAGGTGAGGTCCACTTTTGAGCGTGTCGTTTTGCGTGCCAAAACCAATCCCTTGAAACGCAATTTGGTAATTGTAAGAAGAAGACACGACCGATTTATTGACCTCAATAATGCGCGGCAAAATACTTTGAGTGGGGTTGTAACTCGGATAAGCAGCCATAAAAAAGCCGTCATTGGCAAATGCAGGCGAGGGCATCGGTTGGGTAATGGCGTTGCCAGCCAAATAAGGTGCGCTATCGAGTTCTTGTAAGCTAAAACTTGCGCCCTGATCGGCGGATACAGCCATGTATGGATGAAAAGGTGCTTGTACGAGACCCGGTTGGTTGGCATTCGTGCTCGTGATCACGACCCCTCCGGTGAGCGGGTCTACGGCAATCCAAGGGCGGTCAATGCATAGTTTGTTTGGGCAAGAACCAATGGATCTGGCTACCACCGCCGCACCCCAGCTCAAGCCGCCGTCGGTAGATTTTCTGCAAATCACGGCGCCGTTGCTGAAATTGACGTTGTCGTAATCGATATACGCCATGTAGAGGTTACCGTTGAGGTCAAAACCCAAAGACACATCGGCACTGCTATTGCCCGCCTGCTGATGCGCTTGCCAAATGGGCGCCGACCAGCTGCTGCCGCCGTCTGTGGAAACCACACTCTTGATCACAATTTTTTGATTGAGCTGAAAACCCATCCACGCCGCTACTAAATGAGCGCTGTTCTGCGGATCGACAGCCAAATAAGGCTCTCCTTCAAAAAGATTTCCGGAAGAAACTAGGATGTTTTGCGCATTTGTTTGCAACGAAAACAATAGCAGTAATAAACAGAGCTTTTTCATTATTTAAAGGTAAAAAAAAAGCCACTCGAAAGTGGCTTGATTTTGAAGTTTTGTTTGGTTTAAAAATCTTCGGTGATAACCAATTTTGGGTTCACTGAAATGGTTTTAACCACCCCATTGAGCGTCATTTTACCAACTGACATACTGAAGGCGTGTGCAAACGTGAAGCCATCGACTGCTTTGTAATCACTGTAATTGGTAGTGGTTTCTACGATTTCTTCATCCATTTTACGGATGTTTGTTGAACGCATCTTCATGAATGATTGGACGTTGTAGAAGTCATAGTTTTCAGCCATGCCGTCGTTGGTGTACAATACGTAGCAATCTTGCCCATCGATGTTCTCAATACCTTTGAGCTCATAGTTCATGCCGTTTGCTTTGTAATTGAGTTCGGGAATAAAACCACTCGCTTTTTGCTTGGCAGCGATTTCTTCGGCTTTGAGGTCTTCTCTGCCACCTTGCATACTGAATGTATAACCTGATTTACCATCGTAATAAGATTTTTGTAAAACCATACCCGGCATTTCCATTTTGCTCGCTTCGTTGCCACCATTCCAAAAATAGTCTGTGGAGGTGAGTACAAAAGGAATTTGAGCAGAACTCATTTCTGATTCACGCGAGTAAGATTTCAAGGTTTTTACCTTTTTCAAAAGTGCTTTTTTAGACGTTGTTCCGGTGATGGCCATTGCATACGCTTCGATGAGTTGGTCTGCAGTGATGTCAGCGCTTTTTGTTTCTTTGATTGGCGCACCAAAAGCATCTAGCTTCTCGATTTTACCGTCGGTATCAAAAACCAAAAGCTTGGGCAGGATTTCTTCATTGCCCACCACAATAATGTGGCAGTTTTTGGCCGTAAAATATTGTTGGGCTACACGCAAAACATCCTCTTTACTGATGGCTTCGAGCTGTTGAAGGTAGTTTTGGTAGTAGTCAGGAGCTAATTTTTGCTTGATGGTATTGAGGGCAAAACGCGCAACGGTCTGAGGGCGCTCTAAAGAACGCGCAAAACCACCCGCCATGTTGTTTTTGGTGAGGCTGAGCTCTTCGTCGGTCACTTGCGCTTCAATAATACCTGCAAATTCTTTGAGGATTTCCGTGATAGCGGAGTCCGTTACTGCATTTTTGAAATTACCACCTGCCGACATCCAAGAGCCGTTTTCGGTAATGTTGAGCGAAGAATAACAACCATAAGTAAAGGCTTTGTCTTCGCGGAGGTTTTGCATGAGGCGTGTGCCAAAGCCGCCGCCACCCAAAATGCCGTTCAAGACATTGAGCGCGAGTTGGTCTTTGTGGCCAACACGGATATCAATCGGGAAGGTGACATATACCACAGATTGAACAGCGC
>JBFYPV010000246.1:0-7792 GCA_041303085.1 Crocinitomicaceae bacterium | reverse complement strand
GAACCGGTTTCGCGCTTGACCCAAGTAATTTCTTCGAGCTCTTTGTGCCATGGACCCTTCTTTGCAAAAGAAAGTGGTTCTTTACCTACCAAAAACAATTGGTTTTTCATGCACGGAATTTCTTCCAAATTGAGCCGATCTGGCAAAACCGAAACCAATGAGAAATCGGTTTCATTGCGTTCTAAATTGATTGTGACGTTTGCGCGGTTGGATACGTCTAGCACCAATTCAACACCCGGATGCGCCTTCATGAAGTCTGCAAGCAGATATGGAATGATGTACTTACCGGTGGATACGACGCTGATCCGCAAACGGCCACTAAGCTGCCCTTTGTATTGCGATGTTTTATAGTTGATGGCATATACCTCTTCTAAAATCTTCTCGGCGGCTGCAGCTACCTCACGGCCAAATTCCGTGACATACAATTTTTTATTAACGATTTCTGTGAGTGGAATATCGAACTGATCTTGAAAGTTCTTGAGCTGGATAGAAACAGCAGGTTGAGTTAAGAACAATGCTTCTGCAGCGCGGGTGATGCTCTCCTTTTGTACGATCTTCAAAAAGATGCGGAGTTGATTGAGGGTGTAGTTCATAAGTTTTATTTATGTTTGATATATCTTTATTATATATTCATTTATGCAAATAATGTGCCAAATTTGCAAAAAATAATCAATTACATGATAAAAGAAATTGAATTAATTCAAAGTAGTTATCATCCTGAGGAAGCACTTGAGGTATTGGGCAACTTGATCCAGCAAAAAATTGCTTATCACTCCCAAAAAACGCTCAGACACCAAGAAATGTTTGGCGCCCCAGATACCCAAGCCGAGCAAAGACTTTCCGAATTGCAAGTCATCAAAAAAAACCTGATCCAAGAACTTAAAGCATTAGACCCCGCTACCCTGTTGCACATCAATGGCCATGTTTCCATCTCAGTTGTTACTCAGCAGCAAGCATCTTAAGGAGCAAATTCTTCAGCCTTTGTTTGAACCCTACGGCGTTGAACTCTTTGTGCCGTTCGGCTTTGAAACAGACAGGTTTGGCACGTTTTGTGGCACTTCGCCAAGAACTGAAGGCCCTCGGCAAACGGTTAAAGAAAAATGCTTAGCTGGAATGGCCCAGGCCAATCAGCGCCAAGGTCTTGCCAGCGAAGGATCGTTTGGGCCGCATCCGGCCAGCCCCTTTCTGAGCATCAATGAAGAGTGGCTTGTGTATATTGACCTAGACCAGAAACTAGAAATATATGGCCACAGCGTGAGTATGGACCTTTGCCACCAGCAGTTGGATTACCGGAGTCAGCAATTATCTGATTTCTTGACAAGCATTCAATTTGGTGCGCAAGGCGTGGTTTTAAAAGAGGCTAACAGTGGTGAAGTCATCGCCAAAGGCCTTACAAAAGAAGATGAGCTGCTGCAATTGCTACAAAAACACCCACAATGGGTAGTTGAAACTGACCTGCGGGCGCACATGAATCCCAAAAGACAACAAAATATTGCTGCAGCTGGCAAAGACCTGATCCAACGCATGCAAAGCCGCTGTCCGAATTGCGCAGCACCCGACTTTTCAGTTGTTGAGCGTAGTGGTCAGCTTCCCTGCAGTTGGTGTAAGCAGGCGACCAATACGCACGCATTGCTCACCTATCGCTGCGCACATTGCCAGCATCAAACGCTTGAAAAACGAAAGGATCTGTTGGCGGAAGATCCGCAGTATTGCCCGCATTGTAATCCCTAATCTAATTCAAAAAATAAAGAATGAACCTAGACTTTTTATCACACGACCTCAGCAACCCTACTATCTTGTTCTTTTTACTCGGCATTGTTGCTGTTTTGATCAAAAGTGACCTCGAAATACCTGAGTCCTCATTCAAATTTATATCACTTTACCTTTTGTTCTCCATTGGCTTTAGAGGCGGGCAAGAACTCCAACACAGCCCCTGGACTTCAGAAATTTCATGGTCATTGGTCTTTGGAATGGCCATTGCAGCTTGCATTCCACTCTACAGTTTTTTCATCATCAAAAAACGTGTGGGCGTTTCAAATGCAGCGGCAATTGCAGCGGCATATGGCTCCGTGAGTGCAGTTACATTAGTGGCAGCGCTTTCGTTTTTGGAGTTGCAAAACTTGGACTTCAACGGACACATGGTGGCGGTCATGGCGTTTATGGAGTTTCCTGCCATCATTGTGGGTGTCTTGCTGCTGCGCATCTATGAAAATAACGACACAAAGTTTTCTTTACCCGAACTGCTCAGACACTCTTTGGCCAACGGCAGTGTTTTAATGATCATGGGTAGCTTGGTCATTGGTTTGCTTTCAGATAGCAAGCAGGCGGCAGATATTGCGCCTTTTACAACGGATATCTTCAAAGGATTTTTAGCGCTCTTCTTACTTGAAATGGGCATGACAACGGCGCGTCGCATCAAGTCTTTCAAGACGCACGGTTGGGCAATGGCTGCATTTGCACTTTTGATTCCGGCGCTCAACGGCATAGTGGTTGCTTGGCTTTCACAGTTTGTGACGGCAGATGTTTCGAATCGTTTTGTATTTGCTGTTTTGGCAGCGAGTGCCTCTTACATTGCGGTTCCGGCAGCGATGCGCTTGGCTGCGCCCAAGGCAGACCCGGGCTTGTATATTCCGATGGCCTTAGGCCTGACCTTCCCTTTTAATATCGCGATTGGAATGCCGCTTTATTACGGTATTATCTCACTAAGCTAGCTTGTAAGAACTCCCATTTAAGCCATAACTGCTCGCATTTGGCCTGATATTCAAATACCTTTAAGGCCGCAACAAACGCAGCGCTTTCGCGCATATTGACCATGAAGAGTGAACTTTCTCCGGTCTCAAATAAATTGAGTTCGGCAACCAAAAGTTTCTTTGTACTGGCAGCATTCTCCGTAAAAATGACTAATTGCTTTTGCGCATTGAGGTATTCTGCTCGGGCGGAAAGCATTTTTGCCGTGAGCTCGGCCATTCGGTCTTGTCTTTCAAAAGTGGTTTGCTCTATTTTCAATTTGGTCTGTTGAACAGCTGCGCGTTCCTTGCGCAAAAACAAAGGCATTTGAGCAGAAACGCCCCATTTGTAATCATTGATAGAGAATTGTGCGAGGGGGTTATACTGAATGGGTTCATTCAAAAAATTGTACTTCAATTCTATTTGCGGCTTGAGCTGTTCTTGATTATAGCGTTTTTCAATGGCTAAGACATCGAGCTTATAGTCAAGAATACCTAAGTAAGGATGCTGTGCGACCATAGAATCGACAGCACCTGTATAAATTGGTTTTGGCGCTTGGCCAACGAGTGTGGCAGCCGAAAGTGGTTGGGTAGAAGGGTTGAGCTCAAGGGGCGTGCCGTCGGGCTTCCATAAATAACGGTTCAAAAACGCGGTGGCTACCGCTAATTTGGCCTCTTGATCGGCAAGTGCTGCAGCCCTGGTTTGGTATTGGATGGCGGCCTCAACGGTGTCTATCACCGGGCGGTCGCCGAGTTCAGCCATCTGGCGCATGGCATCGAGCCGCACGGCACCAACGGCGAGCGCTTCTCTGAGCACCTGACCTGCGTTAAATTGCAAATACCAATCCCAATATGCGTAGCCCGCCTCTAGTACCAGTTCATTGAGCGCCAAGCGCTGTTCGAGCTGGCTGCTTTGCAAATAAACATTCGCCTTCTGCAATTCTGCACGGCGCTCATCGATGAGTAAACCATTGCCAAGCTGGGCACTTAGACCGCCATACCATAAGCCGTTTTGCGGCGTGAGACCTTGCGGATCTAAATAAGCTCCTCTGTTTTGTTCCAGGCCCGTTTGCACGCTCAAACCATACCAAGTGGGTACCTTGAGCTGGGCATCGGACAGGCTGTAATACATTTTGTCTCCGTAGTATTTTTGGGAGAGGTCATAAGCCAATTTAGGATCAAAACCGCCGCGGGCCTTGAGCACATAAGTTTGGGCAAATTCGGGAATGAGCTTGGCTTGCTTGGCGAGCGGATGCCCTTCGAGTACTTGCAGCATAAAGCCTTCGGGGCGCATGATGTTTTCCTGCGACCAAACAATCGTAAGGGCACAAAAGAACAAACCGAGTATACCGAACTTATTTCTCATTCTTGCTAGATTTTGTTTTGGATTTGGCATCTGGAACTTTGGCTTTGTAGTAATCTGGCGGGAAGCCATTCACGTTTCGCCAGAGTTCGTACCAAATGGGCACGTCGTTGAGTAAGAGCATGGCGTAGGCACCGCCACCCACTCTTAAAGCCTCTGGCCATTTATTCTCCTTCGGATCAGGTGACACAAGTACGCGAAACTCACCGTTCTCATTGGCAAACTGATCGATTGCAAAAACAGTTCCGCCATAAGTTCCGTAGCTTGTATTGGGCCAGCCAGAGAACACAATTGCAGGCCAGCCGTCAAACTGAATGCGCACGTGCTGCCCCACCTGAAGCAATGGTAAATCCATAGGTCTGACGTACATTTCTACCGCGAGGTCGTAGTTGGTAGGCATGATGGTAGCAATAGCAGTACCCTGCTTTATCGTTTCGCCGATTCCGCTGGATAAAGTTTTGGCAATGCGGCCATCTTGCGGGGCTAAAATATAATACATCCCGTTTCGAATGGAGTAGTTTGCCACCTGGCTTTGCATTTTGCTGACCTCAATTTCAGCCTCGTACATACTCGAAAGCGCTGTAAATTTTTCGGATTCAGCCTTAGAGACTTCGTCCTGAAATTTAGTCTCTACCGCATTCAATTCAACCTTGGCGTCAATAATGTCATTGCGGCTTTGCAAAAACTTCTGCTGAGCACCAATCATAGAAGCCTGTGCGCGCTGCATGGCAACCTTTCTGGTTTCTACTTCTGTTTTGGACTTGAGGTCTCTTTCGTAAAGTTTCTCAAAACGTTCAAATTGGTCTTTGGCGATTTGGTAGTTGAGGTTGGCAGCGTGGTTCTCAATGCTATCGGACTTCAGTTTGAGTTGGGCTTGTTGGGCCTTGATGCGCGCTTGTTGAACCTTTAATTTACCAGTTGCAATGAGCGCATCGATGCGCGCGTCTAAAGCCTGTACTTTGTCGCTGTAAGAAACCACACTGAGTTCCTTGCTTTTGAGCTGATCTTCACTGCGACCAACTAATTTGGGATCAAAATAACCGTCCTTGATTTCGGAAATAAACATAATGGTGTCACCTTGCCGGACGAGGTCGCCTTCTTTCACGAACCATTTTTCTATCCGACCACCGATGAGCGCATTGATGGTTTGCGGACGTTGTTCGGGGCGCAAAGTGAGTACCTGACCATTCGAGCGGATGTTTTGCGTCCAAGGCAAAACGAGCACCGTAAGCGAAACAACCAACAATGCATAGATGGTATTGCGCAACAATTTTTTGGGTGCCTTGTTGAGCATTTGTGTTGCCACAAGACCTTCTGCATCGATCTGATTGCGATTATGTGGAGAAAGATTTAACATAAAATCAATTTTTCGTGGATGAGCGATAAGTTATTTTCATGAATACTAGCCAAAAGAACTGTTCCTTTATAATGTTGCTGCAAGTGATTCAAAACAACTTCTAGTTCGTCGTTGGGTAAATAATGGTTGTGGGTATCCCAGAGCAACACGGCGGGTTGAGCAATCAAAGCTCGACACAAAATGACCAAAGTGATGAGCTGTCTATCTATGGTACTCGCTTCTGGGTTGAGCACCGTCTGATACGCGTCTGTCAGTGCTAAGACGTGCTGGTCTAAACCAACGGCTGCAGCAACGGCGAGTACTTGTTCGATGGTATAATTGCGTCCCATCACAATATTCTCCAACACCGTGCCATAGATCAGTTGGTCGTGGTGTGAGAGGCTGGCAATCTGCGCACGCAATTTTTCGGGTTGCAAATTACTGGTCGGGACGCCATTGATCAAGACTTGGCCTTTATTGGGAAGTGCCATGGCGGCAATCATGAGAAATAAGCCTTGGGCCTGATTGCCTTTGAAATCTTGAATGTGATAAAACTTACCTGCCTCAAAACGGCACGATAAATTGCTCAAGAGCGGGTTGCGGCTCCAAGTTGTAAGGTATTCTAATTGGTCAATTTCAATGGTTAAGGCGTCCGTTTTTTCAATGATGAGCCCATCGGGAGTATCTAAGGGTAAATCAGTGATTTCGCCAATTTTTTCGATTGCCGTGAGTACATCATAAACCATCTCTAGGCTGACAATCAGTTTTTCTACTGAATTCAGGACCAATACAATGATGATTTCTGCCGCTACAAACTGGCCGATATTCATTTGTTGGTTCAGCACAAGCAGGCCTCCGATAATCAGTAAAGCCAGCGCAATTAAAACCTTAAAACCGATCAAGTAAATGTATTGCTGAACCAAAACCTTGAAGTGCGCATCTCTCGATTTGAGATAGCCCTGCAGGTAGTCATCGGTTCGCTTCAATAAAATACCACCGCTACCCAGGTGTTTAAATGTCATGCGGTTGCGCGCGATTTCCTCGAGCCAGTTGGCTACTTTATACTTATACTTTGACTCATCTAAGCTCGTGACAAAGCCACGCTTAGCCGTCATGCGAAAAATCCAAACGAGCAAAAGCAAGAGCGCAAACCCAAAAATGATGAAAAACGGATGGTAAAACGAGAGCAAAATGAGACCGAAGAGGATCTGCAATGAAGCCGCCGTAAAATCGATGAGCAATTTGGAAATACCTTTTTGGATGGTGAGGGTGTCAAAAAAGCGGTTGGTCCATTCTGGGGCATAGCGCAGCAATAGTTCGCGCAGCTGAATTTTGGGAATGCGCGTGGCAAACTCCAAAGAAGAGCGCGCAAAGATGCGCTGTTGCAGGCTTTCAGTGATGCGCAGCTGCGCAATATTCATGTAGCCCGAAAAACCGATGGCAGAAACCACCAGACCCACGAGTAAAAACCAAGAGGTGCTCACTTTTCCGGCCTGAATAAAATTGATGATCGCCTGAATACCCAAGGGCAAGCCAAGACTCAGTACGCCACCAATAATGGCAAATAAATAAATATCTGAGATGTCTTTGCTGTCGGGCTTGAGCAGTGCCCAAAAGCGGTCAAATGGTTTGGTGACGTCGTTATTCATGGTCGAGGAAACTAAAAAATAATTGTGTATAAAAAACAGCCACCGCATCTTCTTGTTCGGAGGCATTGGTAACTTCGGGCAGGTGCTGACTGAAAAAACGCTGCTGCAAGCTGCCTTCTAGTAGCGTACTGACCAACATTTCAGGATACTTACATGCCGGCTGATACGCGCGCACAAGGTCCGAAATATAGCGCACGATTTCAGTGTAAATGGAATGGTAACCAGTTTGGTGGTCGCTGTCTACGGCCTTGGTTAAAAATACTTTCGGCGCTTCATGAATGACAATATGCTGCAGCCGTTTCTCGCTGGAAAAAGACAAAGAAGTGGCCTTCAGAATAAGCACCAACTCCAGCGCTTTCTCTAGACGCTCTTTCACTGAGCCACCTTGCGTCTGCAACAATAAGCGGCATTCCAAGCGCCCCCAATACCAATTGATCAAATACAAAAGCAGCTTTTGCTTACTGGCAAAATAGCGATACACCGATGCTTCTGTTGTACCGACCGACTGCGCGAGCTTTTTGAAAGTAAACTGCTCAAAGCCGAGTTCGTCAATCAAAAAAATACTGCCTTCAATGATGCGCTGACCTAATTGCGTGGCTTGCGGATTGCGCAGTGCGATTGCTTCGAGGACGGGAATCTGAAAACGATCAACTAGATCCATAAAAGTAATTTGTTGCAAAAATAATAGCAACACTATTTATAAATAGTAGGAATCATA
>JBFYPV010000245.1:0-3925 GCA_041303085.1 Crocinitomicaceae bacterium | reverse complement strand
AGGAGAAACACCACCTGTAATAACTGCATTTAATTGATTGTTACATGTTGCTGAAACGCCGGTGAGCGTTGCTGCAGTAGGTGCTTGTAAAAAGGTAACAGTGACGTCGTCAATGGTAGGTAAACAACCTGGGCTTGTTAGGGTCCAACGGAGTACGTAAGTGTTTCCCGAAACACCGTTGAACGTAGCGTTGGCTTGTGCACTTGTGCTTGTATTTCCAGTGCCAAAACTGCCGCCGGTGCCAGAAATGATTGTCCAAACACCTGTTGTCCCGGCAGGGTTATTACCCGCTAAAGTAACTTGTGTGAGGCCACAAGTGGTGAGGCCGGTCTGGTCGGTTCCAGCTTGGGCTATACTGATATCTGCAACAAATGGATACACGAAATGACACGGTGTGCCCGTGATGTAGATGTTTGCAATATAAGTACCTGCATTTACTGCCTGTACGTTGTTAATTGTCGGGTTATGTATGTTAGACAAGAACCCGTTCGGGCCAGTCCAGACATAAGTAGCTGCTGGTGAATACGACGCCGTAAAATTAATGGAGCCGCCTTGACAAATTGGTGAATTTGCACTGGCGGTTATCGGCCCGCATCCAATAACATTAACAGTTGTAGCGGTTGTTCCCGCAATAGCACAGCCATTGCCATCAAAAACACCAGGGTTACTGGCGTTGCTAAAGGTATTGCCCGAAACATTTCCCGTACCGATGATAAACGCTTTGTTGTTAATTACGCCATCGCAGGAGAGGTAGACGCAGTCAGAAGTAACTTGGGTTCTGAATTTGAATTGCGTACTATCGGCTCCCGATGGAGAGTTATTGACGAAACCACCTAGAAACGAATTAGCGCCCGTTCCCATGCGCACTTTGATCGTTTTAGAACTGCTCAAGTACTCACCTTGGTCATCGCCTAAAGCATCAGAAAGTGGGCCAGCATTGGGGCCGTGTACAATGCTTAAAGAACCAGGTACATAAAAGGCGTTACCTTCAATGGTATCTAAGATATAGGTATTGACAGACGGATCTGAGCCAATATTTAATCCGGTAACGGTATATTCCAAAATATCACCAGATTGGGCTAAAGCCGCGCCGGGATTCGTAATATTCTTCACCCGCACAGCAGCTCGGAGGTCTGGCTCGTAAACGTCAATAGCACTGGTCACTACTTGAGTTAAGAAAAATTCACCCCCTGTAGTTTGTCTAATGACTGCAGAAACAGCATTGTTTCCGATATAATTTTTAGCGCTATTGTTAGGAGAGAAAATATTGGCGTCATATCCTAAGGTGTTGTTGTAGTTAGGGTTACGCAATGGTGTCAGTACTCCGTTTCTAGACAAAGTACTATTGAATACATCGGTAGTGTTGTGAATAGCATCAGAGATATTGACAAACGCACTTGCACCTTTAAACATGAGCTGATCTCCTGTGAGGGAGCGGTCACCGTCGTAAAGCACCAATCCAAGTTCAAAAGTAACAGGCCCAGAAAGTGGGGTTTGGAATCCTGAAATAGGAATATCTACCGTAGGTGCAGCACTACTCACGTTGGCCAAGCCGTTGAAAACGGTGAGGTTGCGCAAGTTCATGGTGTTGTTTTTGTACATCACCACGATGGTCCATCCACCAAAAAGGTTCTTTCCATTGACGTCTCCAGCCATGTTGGCAACAGTGTAATTAGACGTCAGGGAATTGGCTTGTAAGATGGAGGTGATGTCTTTGAAGCAATGGTAGGTTTTGTATCCAACCGTGTTGTCCTGCATTTCATCTGCAGTTAAGTTCATGTAAGCTCCGTTGTCTACTTTGAGTTTGACGGAGTTCCTTGTGGCATAATTTTCATCTCCCAAAGAACAGTCTGCACCCCAATATAGACCGGCCCAACTGATTTCGCTACAAGTTGGAAGGTTCAATTGGTCACTACTAGACATCCAAGTTGAGGCATCGTTATCAATATCGACGTAGGTGTTGGTAAAGCTGTTGTTGTAACCGGTTCCAGATGGTGGAATCTGATTCTGCACAATATTGGCTGGATTTGCTCTTGAAGAGGTGTTGGACAAAAACAAAATACCCCCTTTTTGCGTAAGGGTTTTCCTGACGGTAAATGGCGTTACTACTTGGGAAAATACTTGAAATGAAATTCCAATGCAAGCAAAGAGTGCAACAATTAAATGGCGCATAGCAAAAAATTAATCGATAAGAATAGAAGAGCTGTGAGTACCTGTGGCTGTTGTCAAGATCACTTGGTAAGTGCCTGCAGCGAGGTTTGAAATATCTACGGACGCATAGAAAGGCTGTTTGATCAGTTCAAAACTGGCAGCTTTCACAACAGTATTATTTAGCTTGATTTGAAGGGTTCCATCAGTACCTTCGTTTCCGTTGAAGGACACTTTGAGGACGCGCGCACCATATTGCATTTCAATATTCAAAACCAATAAAGTATCATTGGAGCTGACGGGTGTTTGCAATAAATTATTTTGAGTTGGGTCTGAGATTTGATGGGCAAATGAATTGTTTGAGAGCAGCAGAAGCAAGAGAGTCAAACAATTAAATCTCAAAAAATTGGATAAGGATTTGGTCATATTCAAAACGCGTAGGTGAAAGAATTTTCGCTGCAAAGATACCTATTCAAGCTGAAGTTGTATAATTCTATGCCACACCTCTATATTATATCCATCTCATACTTTTCTCATAGTAGAATTGACATAAATATGCTATCGACTGATTTTCAGGTCGTAATAAGGAAATTCTTCTAAAAGTTCTCCAGAGTAGTAGAAGTCGTAGGCAACGCCTCCAAAAGTGTATTCTTTGTCTCGGATCATGAAGTTTGAACCACCTACGGCAGGGTTCTTTTTGGGCTTGGATTTGCTGTAGCCGAGGTTGAAAATAGAAGCCAAAATTTCTGGACGCTCATCGATGGGGTAGCCGGCGTTTTGCCATTGGGTGGCAATTTGGCGGATGAAAATTCCGGCGTAGAGATAGGAGTAGTAGTGGTCTTTGTACTGGACCAAGCGTTTGACGCGCAAACTAAGCGTGTCGTTGTGGGCGTTGTTGTAATTGCGAGCAGAGTCGTAATTCAGCAGGTTTTCATATTCAGCACCACAGTAATAAGGGCTGCTCGGGTCTTTGAGGTAGTTCTCGATATTGCGCGCGGTGTGTTCCTTGATACCGGTTACGCCAAAAGACATATTGGTTTCGAGTGCTAATGTTTTGAGTGGCGCCACAAAATCTTTGAAGCGTTCGCGTCTAGAATTGAATAAACGAACTTGTTCACCCACCAAGCAAGCGACAATCATGCGGGGTTCCACACCACAAGCAGCAGCTGCCGAGTCAATGTAGCGCTTGTCTTTGGCTACGGCTTCCTTAAAGTAAGACCACTCGATGTAGTTCATCCATTCAAAGGCATTTCTACCGTTCGCATTGCTCGAGCCTTGATTCTTGGCGAGCAATTCTCGTAATTTTCTTTGGTAGCTTTTGTTGTCTTTGAGTTTGAGGTCAACGGCCGCGAGCATTTGCAGGGCTGTCTTCTCTGATTTAGATTGCGCCCAAGCATCTAGAATGGTGCGGGCATTTTTCGGGTAATAGGCATTGACCAAATTGATGCGCTGCAAAATTTCATTGCGGTAGGCTACAAGTGAGGAGCTGTCTACCCGAAAATTTTGATTGTATTTGTCGTGCATCGACTGAAAATAGCGGTTGTTGTTGTCTACCAAACCTTTGTCATCAGTGAGGCGCAATTTAAGGGCAACAAAAATGCCAACGAGCGCTACGCCATAGGCGGCAAAACCATAAAGGGCAATTCGATAAGGAATTTTAAACCACTTGCTTTGTATAATTCGTTTCATGTATTGAAATAAGAACGGGCTTTATACGCAATGTTTGTTTTTTGGTTACATCCCCTCAAAAGGGTGCAATCCGACCTCATATTTATTA
>JBFYPV010000244.1:0-5274 GCA_041303085.1 Crocinitomicaceae bacterium | reverse complement strand
CCTTGATTTTTGCTTGTTGTGCAAGATTGAGGTGAGAGAGGTTTTTATCGAGCTTCGTGTAATTGCCGAGCAGCCAGAATACTTTGGTGTCTTCGTAGTGTTGTGCGAGTGCTGCAATGTGCTCAAATGTATCGTAGGGGTCTTTGCTACGGCCTTGTCTCACCATTTGACGGTCATTTCGGCGGCCTGTTCTTCCGTAAATGAGGTCTTTGGCATTGGCTAAAAATGTGCGGATGGTATTTTTGTGCGCGTAGGCAAAAGTGTTGTCGATGTCAAAAGTAGGTTGAAAAGAAAACCTTGGCTTTTGAGCGTGGAGGTCAAGCTTTAGATTTTTCTCAAGTACACGGATCAAGGCTGAGCTCCAGCGATCGCAAATGGGTTCTTGCAACCAATCGTTTTGGTGCAGAATAGACGCACTGGCTTTGTACCGACCCAGTCCATCTGTGTGCGGGCTATTGTATTCCTCCATTCTGCTCAAGACATAAAAGATGGACCCCAGCACGTCGGGCGTTTCTTGAAAGCTCAAGCAAGTGATGTCTTCGTATTGTCCTTTGGTGGGTGCCTCTTTCTGCAATTCATCCTCAAAAAGAATCTTGGCTGGAATGATTTGAAAACCGTCTACAAAATCCCTGTTAGAGTAATTGATTTTAGGACCTTTTTCGGCCATAAAAGCGATGCCATCATTGGTGAGTTGGTACGCAACCTTTCGGTCTCCAAATACAAAGGAAAGCGTGTAGAGCAAGCGCTCGGTGATATATTCTACATAGATCAGCACTACAAGTCGCTGCAAATTTTTTCACAAATAAAAGTAGCCGCGTGGCCATCGCCAAAAATTGCAGGGTCGGTCTGGATATCCAAAGCCAAGAGCTGCTCAGCTGCACGCAGTATTTGATCCGTATGAGCGCCAGTCAGAATAGCCGCACCTGCCTCCACAACCTCTACCCATTCGGTTTGCTCGCGCAAAATGACACAAGGCTTGGCAAAGAAATAGGCTTCCTTTTGAACGCCACCGCTGTCTGTAACAATCAAGCGCGCGTTTTTTTCAAGGGCTATCATGTCTAGAAAGCCTGCGGGTTCAATGAGCTGAATGCGCGTTTCACTTTTTAATAATTCTTGAAAAGCAGGGCTTAAAAGCGACTTGATTTTCCCTCTTGTTCGCGGGTGCAAGGGAAGAATCACAGCCATTTGTGTACTTTTCACCAATTCGAGTAAAGCTTCAAAGATGCCTTGCAGCGCTGTGGCATCATCGGTGTTGCTGTCGCGGTGGATGGTACATAAAATGAAAGGAAGGTCGTTTAAGGATAAATCAGAAATGATCGTCGATTTTTGAGCGCTCAGTTCGGCAAAGTAAAGGCTGTTGTCGTACATGACGTCGCCACAATGGTACACATTTGGGGCATCAATTGTCGCTTTGGCTTTGTGGCTGAGCTCGAATCCTTCATTGGCAAGATTGGCCATGCCGGCTTGAGTTGGAACGAAAAGCAGCGTACTCATGTGGTCTGCCGCGATGCGGTTGATTTCTTCGGGCATTGCTTTGTGAAAGCTCCGCAAGCCAGCTTCAATGTGCACCACCGGAATATGTATTTTGGCGGCAGCTAAAGCGGCGGCAATGGTCGAATTGGTATCGCCATAAATGACAACAGCTGTTGGTTTTTCTTTTTCTAAAATGGTTTCTAGGCCGCTCAGCATGGCGGCTGTCATGTGGCCGTGCGCACCGCTGCCCACCGCCAAATTGTAGTGAGGCTTCGGAATGCCGAGTTCTTCAAAGAAAACTGCAGACATATTTTCATCGTAATGTTGGCCGGTGTGCACGAGAATTTCTTCGAGTTGACCGCTAAATTGTGAGCTAATGGCACGGCTCAGGGCCGCCGCTTTGATGATTTGAGGTCGGGCCCCAATAACGGTGAGGATTTTCTTTTTGGTCATTTTTTACAAGATGCCTTCATCGGCGAAGCTAAAATAGCCATTATCTGTGAAAATGACGTGGTCTAGGAGCTTCATGTCGATCAGCGCAGCAAATTCCTTGATGTCTTTGGTGAGCGCTTGGTCTTGCGCGCTGGGTTTGCAGTGCCCGCTCGGATGGTTGTGGCACAAAATAAGGCCCGTGGCAGCACAGCGCAAGGCTTGCTGAAAAATGCGCTTGGCGTCGGCAATGGTGCTGTGCCGACCACCGACGCTCAATTGAGAAAGTTCAATGATCTCATTGGAAAAATTCAGGTACAGCACAAAAAATTGTTCGTGATCGAGGTCGGCCAATTTGAGCTGCATGAGCTCATACACATCTTTGGAGGTTTTGATGCTGCAGCGTTTGCGCACAGGTGCACTTTGGTAGCGCCGGCTGATTTCAAATACACCCATAATGCGCCGCGCCATTTGCGGCTCAATCCCGTAGATTTCGAGGAGGTCCCATTCGCTGCTTTTGGCCAAGGTGCGCCAATCTTTTTGATGCCAGCGCCAGGTACGCTCTAGCAATGCGTCTTGTTTGGATGGATATTGCTGGTTGGCACACACCAATGAGAGCAATTCGGCATCGCTGAGTTCTTGAAGATTAAATGATTTTTTCATGCCTTCTAAAAACGCAAATTGTGCAGGCGCGCGTATCCACGTGGATAACTTTTCAGCTCGACAAGATTTTATACCTTTGTGCTATGGCAAAAAAGCAACAGAAAATTCAGAATGTGGTCTATAGTACCAATCCAGATTTCTCTTATGAATTTGATCAAGAAGATGACGTTCAGACACTTGCGCCTCAGCAACAACGGCTGTATGTCAGCATCGATCGCAAACAGCGCGGCGGCAAAGAAGTGACCCTTGTAGAAGGTTTTGTAGGCAGTGAAGACGACCTCAAAGAACTCGGAAAAATACTGAAAAGCAAGTGCGGAGTTGGCGGTAGCGTCAAAGACAACGAGATTTTGATCCAAGGCAACTTCAAGCAAAAAATCTATGATTTACTGCGCAAAGAAGGCTATTCTCAGACCAAACAAAAAGGTTAATTTAAATTTGGAGCGGGCTCAATGTGTATGAGTATTTCCGTTAGATAAGGAAATGCCAGCATGAGGTGGTCTTTGAGCGCGTGAGAAATGGCATGGCCTTCGGTCACACTCAGGTTGCCATCGAGCTCTAAATGGAGGTCCACGACGTAGGTCATGCCGTTTTTGCGGGCCCAGCATTTTTCTATCCCGAGCACCCCAGGTACTTCAGCAGCAGATAAATGAATTTGATTGATCAGGTCGTGATGGGTATGCTCGTCCATGATCTCACCTAACGCCGGCCTAAAAATGCGGTAAGCATTATATACAATAAAGAACGAGGCAATGAGCGCCGCCCAATCATCGGCTTTTTCGAATCCTTTCCCGAATACAAAAGTGGCAAGAATACCCAAAAATGCAATCAAAGAAGAGATGGCATCTGAGCGGTGGTGCCAGGCGTCGGCCTTGAGGCTTGTGGAATTGGTTTGTTGACCTTTGCGGTAGACATACTGATAGCTGAGTTCTTTGATCAGGATGATAGCCGCCAGCACATAAAGAGTAAAGAAAGCAGGTTGTTCTTGTTTTTCTGATAAATGTCGGATGCTTTCTACTGCAATAATGGTAGCCGAAACCAACAAGAAGCCCACCACTGCAAAAGTAACCACTGGCTCCGCTTTGCCATGGCCATATGGGTGGTCTTCGTCGGCGGGCTTACTGGCATACTGAATACCGATGAGCACAAGAAAGCTTGAAAAAATATCGGCACAAGATTCAATGGCATCTGCAATAAGGGCATCGGAGTGTCCGATGAGCCCAGCAGTGCCCTTTACACCAGCAAGTAGCGCGTTGGTCACGACGCTAAATAGGGCAGTTCTTTTGGCTTGTTTCAGTAGGGCTTTCACGGCTCAAAGGTAGGATAACTAATGGGTAAGGCAAAAAAAAAGCGGCTCCGAAGAACCGCTTTTCTGGATAGGGCAGGTGGACCACCCTAACCATAACCTAACTATAAACTACTACGTGGAAGGTTTTACAAATACAATGCCAAAAACGTTAAAAAAGTAGTAAAAGGGGTGTTTAATTTAAAAATGACTTATAATTTGATGAATTTCCCTTTTTGCTGCGCGCCTTCAATCAAGTAAACACCACTTTCGAATGCTTGCACATTGATGGTTTGGCCAAGGCCAACTAGTTCATTGAATATCACTTTTCCGTTGATATCTTTGATGAGCACTTGGCTTGGCTCCGTTAAGCCCAAGCTGATTTGTGTCTGTGCCGGATTCGGATAAATCGCAAGGCCTCCGTTTATCTCATCAATTTGATCGAGCCACATATTTTGATGAAAAGTAGTGTTGGTGATGATGGGGTCATTCCAGTCAAAATAAATATAAGCTGTGTTTTCGATCGTAGACATAATGGGGTTGTTGGCATTTTCTGAAATGCGATAAGTCAAATGACCATGGCTTTGGGGCTCATTGCTCGTTGAGTCGGGTAACCAAATTTGATTGAATTCAAAACGCATGAGGCCATTGCCGAGGTTCACAACCTGAATAGGGTGGGTCGCTTCTAAGAGCGTAAAGCTGGACCAATCGAGTTGTGCACTGAGTGTATCGATGATGTAAATATTTTGCGCTGGCGCTGTTCCGGTATTTTGGAAGCGAATGGTGTAGCTGAGCGCGTCGTCCGTAAAAGCATCTAGGTAGCCCAAAGGATAGTTTTCATTCATGTAGTCGGTACTCGCATTTTTGTCGTTAGGGTCGTAACTATTGCCGAGAATTTGAAGCAAACTTCCGGTGTTATTGTAAGTGCCGCAGTCGATGGTGGCGCCCGTTGGTGCAATGCTAGAGCTAAAGAAATGCTGTGCGCCGTTGATCAGGCCCCCAGGCACACTGAATAAAATGACGTCGTAGTTGCTAAAGCTACTCGCTGCGCTATTGAGGTTCCAAGTAATGGTGTTGCCTGAAATGCTGTAATTGGGGTTTTGAATAGAAGAAAGAATCGGGCTCACGCCAGCAGGATACGTGAAGCTGAGGGTGTAGTTGCCAATAATGCCGGGTCCGTAACTTCCCCAATTGATCTTGATGTAAGCCGTGCTGTTTTGATAATAACCAATCCAAGGGGTAACGGTGGTCCAGAGGTCGGCACAAGGAGCAGTGGTACCACCGCAATTGACGGCAATCATGCCAGGTTGTACTTGAGCAGTTACAAAACCTTGCAAGGTGGTGTAAGAAGTGGAGCCCGTGAAACCATTGTAGACGAGCCAAGTTGGACTTGCTTGCGCTAAGATGACATTGCTTGTGCCTACAAA
>JBFYPV010000243.1:0-6657 GCA_041303085.1 Crocinitomicaceae bacterium | reverse complement strand
TCGATTTGAACAGCCAGCAAGTGAAGTACTTTCACCGAGAGCTGGACATGCAAAACGGTTTGCTCAAAAGAACAGTACGCGTTGTGTTTGGCAGCGGAAAAGAACTCGAAATCGAGAGCATCCGCTTCTGCTCTATGGCGCGCGAAGAAATTGCAGCGATCAGCTACAGCGTAACACCCCTCAATTTCAGTGGGAATGTCAAGTTCACGCCGTATCTAGATGGTAACATCAGCAACCACGACGCCAACTACGACGAATTCTTTTGGCAAGAAGATTCCAGAAAAGTAGATCTACAGAAAGGAATTTTGTGTACGCGCACCAAAAAAACAGATTTTTGCGTCGCTACGGCCATGCGTTTTAGTTTTTGGCGCGAACAAGAACTCCTAACCATTCATCCGAACGTTGCCCAGCGCGCGTTTTACGTTGAAAACAACTTTGAGCATTATTTAGAGCAAGGTGTGCGCTTTACGCTCAAAAAATATGTAGCCGTTACTTCCACAATCAATCATTCTGAGTTTGAATTGGCTGCAAAAGCCATCAAGCGCGTGCGCGATGCCTACACCACAGGTTTTGACACCTTGCGGGCTGAACACGAAGCCGCATGGGCCGAAATCTGGAAGAGCGCTGATATCTCCATTGAAGGCGACGTCGCCTCTCAGCAAGGTATCCGCTTCAATATCTTTCATTTATATCAAACCTATACGGGTAAAAATGCCAAGCTCAATATTGGGCCAAAAGGTTTTACCGGCGAAAAATACGGCGGCGCCACCTACTGGGATACCGAAGCCTATTGCTTGCCTTTTTACCTGAAGACAGCCGATCCGAAAGTTGCGCGCCAGCTATTGGTGTACCGCTATCATCATCTAGACCGCGCGATAGAAAACGCCGAAAAGCTCGGTTTCAAGGACGGTGCTGCGTTGTACCCAATGGTGACTATGAACGGCGAAGAATGCCACAACGAGTGGGAAATCACCTTTGAAGAAATCCACCGCAACGGCGCCATTGCTTTTGGTATTTATAACTATATCCGCCACACCGGCGACCACGCTTACTTAGACACCTACGGTTTGCCAGTTTTGGCCGGTATCGCGCGCTTCTGGGCGCAGCGCTTCAATTGGTCAGAGGCCAAGCAAGCTTATGTCATGCTCGGCGTAACGGGTCCAAACGAATACGAAAACAACGTCAACAACAACTGGTACACCAATTACATTGCGCGTTGGTGTATTTCCTATTGCCTGGAAGTCAATGCGAAAGTCAAATCCGACCTTCCTCAAAAGCTGACTGCCAAAGAAATTGAAAAGTTCCAACACATCGCAGCTAACGTCTACTTTCCAACTTTGGAAGGTACTTCCATCTTCTTGCAGCAAGATGGTTTCATGGACAAAGAGCAGTTGAGCGCCTCAGACATTCCCGTTGCGGAGCGCCCGATCAATCAGCATTGGTCTTGGGACCGCATTTTGCGCTCCATTTTTATCAAACAAGCAGATGTGCTCCAAGGACTTTATTTATTTGAAGACCATTTCAACGAAGACATCATTCGCGAGAACTTTGATTTTTACGAGCCTAAAACAGTTCATGAATCATCGCTTTCGCCTTGTGTACACGTTATTCTCGCCGCCAAAATCAAGCGCCTAGACAAAGCCCTCGAGTTGTATTTGCGCACCAGCCGCCTAGACCTCGATGACTACAATCACGAGGCAGATGAAGGCTTGCACATTACTTCTATGGCCGGTACCTGGATGTCCGTTGTAGAAGGCTTGGCAGGTGTGCGCGTGTACGAGAACAGTTTGTCTATCGATCCACAGATTCCAAATCCTTGGAAAAGTTATGCATTTCAGATCCGCTATCAAAATCAACCCTTAGACATAGCGATCACTCAACAAAAAGTAACGATTACTAATTTAGGTTCGGCGCTGATTTCATGTGATTTAGCGGGCACTACCATCCAAATTGAGGCAGGAGCCCAGCATGAGGCAGCACTGAAGTAATTCAGGTTGTGATGAAAAAGTTATTGTTGAGCACTTTTGTGCTTTTTAGCTTGCAGCAGGTTGTTGCGCAGGTCAATCCGACGAATCGGCAGGTGGTCTTGCAGGCCTATTGGTGGGATTACTGGAACACCAATTACCCCAATGGTTGGTGCAATTACCTTACCGAACTCGCGCCGCGTTTGGCGGAGTTGGGCGTAGATGCCGTTTGGATTCCGCCAACCATCAAAAATGCGGGTACGAACAGCGTGGGTTATTCTCCTTTTGATCATTACGACCTCGGCGACAAATTCCAAAAGAACAGCACCAAAACCCGCATGGGCGACAAAGACGAGCTCTTGCGCATGGTGGCCGTTTTGCATGCCAATGGCATCGACGTCATTCAAGATGTAGTGCTCAATCACGTGAGCAACGCGGGCAGCGCCAATGGTTCGGGTGGCCAAGACCCAGCGGCCATGGACGACGGTCAAAACAACCGCTACAAGAATTTCCGCTACGTGAGTTTCAAGACGCCAGCTTCTGCTGAAAGCGCCGCCAATTACCTCGCCCGCGAAGGTCGTTTCAGTAAAAATTGGCAGAACTTTTACCCCAATAACAACAATGTATGTTGCAGCAACGACATCAATTCACCGTATTGGGGCCCCGATGTTTCTTTTGAAAGCAATGCTTTTGGTACCTCATCTAATGCTTTATATAATCCACCGCAAAGCTCAGATTACATGCGAGCTGGCATGCGCAATTGGCTCGTTTGGTACAAAAAGCAAGTCGGTTTCGATGGCCTGCGTTTTGATGCAGTGAAGCACTTCCCGGCGTATGTTTCTGAAGACGTTCTTTGGAACCTGCAATACGGCGCCATGTGGGCGAGTGGCGGCCCGGAACTTTTTGCAGTAGGCGAATGGGTGGGCAGCACCGCTCAACTCGACGCCTGGGCTGACGCCGTTCAAAACCGCGCGGGCACCTTTGATTTCAACTTGCGTTTTGCGCTCTCGGCAATGGTGAACAGCAATGGCAACTACGACTTGAGTCAGATACCGAGCCAGCAACAGCAAAACCGCCAAAGAACCGTTCCGTTTGTCAATAACCACGATACCTTCAGACCACAGCTGTCTGCACAAGGCAACTACACGGGTTGGAACACTGGCTCAGAACTCAGCCCGCACATAGAGCCCAACGACGGCCGCAGTTCGGCTGCACATGCAATTACCATGGCTGTAGACGGCGCCCCGCAGCTCTTTTTTGAGGACTTATTTAATATTGGCTACAACGGCAACCGTTTTGGTCATGCACCTACCGATACAAGCGCTCTACCCACCGATAGCGACATCGAAAACCTTTTGTGGTGCCACCAAAACTTGCATTTCAAAGACGGTGCCTATTTTGTGCGTTGGCAAGCGCCAGATGCGCTCGTGATCGAACGCGGTGCTAAAGCGCTCATTGGCATCACCGATAACTGGACGCAATGGCAAAACCTAACGGGCGTTCAAACCAATTGGCCCGATGGCACCGTATTGATAGACTACTCAGGCGCCAATAGCAACCCAACAACTGTTTACGGTGGCGGCAAAGTAAATATTTCCATTCCGCCCTGCGACGGTAGCGCCAATTTAGGCCGCAGAGGCTATTGTGTATGGGCCCCGCAAGGCATTACCGCCAATTACCAGCGCCCAGCTAAGAACGTGGTCCAAGAATGGGAAATGAACGACGACCTCGGCGATCGCCACGCCAACTCCTTGCAACAAGGCGGTAAATTGCCCAACAACAGCCTCGAATGCAGGGTAGTGGGGCGCATTTACGCCAAAGCCGGCGAAGAAGTTCAAATTGAGTGGTATCCGAGTGCGCCCAATTTAGCACTCACGCTTGCTGTCCTCGATAAAGACTGCAGCCCGATCGATTCGGCTACCCAAACTGGCAATGGCTTGTTTTCATTTACGCCCACTTACAGCGGCTGGCACACCATTCGCTTGCGCAATGCAACGGCTACTCAGGCTGGTCAGCATTGTTGGGTTAAAGCTGTGTATCAAGCGCCAGCGGTCGTAGCTACCAACGAGGTTAAAAACAAATGTGCTTGTGCTTTTACAGAGCCTGGTGCTGCGTTAGAGGAAAATCTCGGTATGGAAGTCGTGGTGTATCCTAATCCAAACTATGGACAGTTTAAAGTAGCGCTCTCCGAAGGGCTTCAGTTGGAAAGTATGTCTCTTGTGGATGTGTCGGGTAAAACAACTTCACTTTCGTTTGTTGCTGTCAATGAAAAGGAATTCCAAGTTCAAATAGATGTTCTTGAGTCTGGATTCTACTGGCTAGTCCTTCAAACCAATCAAGGAAAAGTTTTCAAGCAGCTCGAGCTTATTCACTAGTTAATCAACGCTCAAGTGGTCTTTGGCGTAGTTGTAAAGCCTTTGCCTTTCAGAGACTTCCTTTCGAAAATAAGCTTCTTGTCTTTTAGGTAAAAAACGCTTTTTGTGTTGGCCCAGTAAAAGAATGTTGAGGAGTTTTCTGCCAAAACCAAAAGCAGGCTGGTAGTTTTCATCGATCGGGTCAAAGGCGTTTAGGCTCGCATGTAGGTCAGGGTGCAGCCCCATTTGCAAGAGTTGTTGGCGCACTTCTTCAGAACGCGCATTGAATTTATGAAGGTGATCGGGGTCAATTTCTTTGAGCTTGGCAATCCGATTGGCCTGAAATTCGAGGTCTAAAAATGCCCGCTCTAATGCTTCAATAGTCATCATGATGCTGCAAAAATAGCTTAAATCTTTTCAAAATAGCCTAAAAATTCGGCGTTGCCGTCGCCTCCGAGAATAGGAGAGTCAATATAAGCCTTCCATTGCAATTGGTTGCGTTGCGCCATCTGCTTGATGTTTTCTAAAAGCGCAGGGTACTGACTGGTGTCTTTCACGACGCCTGCTTTGTTCAGAGAGCCAGGGCCGAGTTCAAATTGCGGCTTGACCAATAAAATAACGGTTGCATTTGCTTTGAGAAAGGGAATCGTGAAGGGCAGGACCTTCTCGAGTGAAATAAAAGAGACATCCACCACCAAGCCGTCTACTTGTTCTGGGAGTAATTTTTCGGTGAGGTCGCGGGCATGTGTTTTTTCCAAATTGACAACCCTTGGGTCGTTTTTGATTTTTTCGTGGAGTTGTTTTTGGCCTACATCTACGCAGTAAGACTTTGCCAAACCTCGGTCTAGCATGACTTCCGTAAACCCGCCCGTGCTGGCGCCTAAGTCGATGAAAGTTTGGTCTTTGACAGCAATTTCCCAGTGGTCTAGTGCGGCGATCAGCTTGTATGCAGCTCTTGAAACCCAAGGAATTTCTGCGGCGAGCAGTTCAATGACGGCATCGGTAGGTACTTTTTTGCCAGGCTTGGAAAAGAGCTTGCCGTTGACCTTTACGCCATATTTTTTGATGATTTCCTCTGCGCGCACACGGGAACTGACCAGGCCACGTTCGAGAATGATTTTGTCAATGCGTTCTTCTTCCATTATTCAGGGTAAATAAAAAGTATTTTTTCAGGCCAGCCTTGAATTTGAAGGTAGGTAGGCGCATCTTTGATGAATTTATGACTAAGTGGCTTGATGTCAAATTGCACAGACCCTTTGTAGGGTGATAAATTGTGTGAACGTGCTTTCGGACTCGAAGACATTAGTTTGCAAGATCTGATGGGAGGAAATGATTTAGCAAGCATTGAACTGCCTATTAAGCTCAATTCTCCTGGGTCGTCAGGACATGAATAGTAAAGCGTAAGTATATTTGCTTCAAGTTGGAGCGAATCGATTTGGATGGGCTCTGTTTCACTTTGGTAAAGGGAATCGTTGATCTCTGAAAGTTGGCGTTGCATATAGCTTAAAGGTGGGACGCGTTTGGATCTTGGTACGAAACAAGAAAAAAGTAACGAGGATAAAAGGAGGATAAAAAGCGTTTTCATGGGTTCTTGCTTGACAAGTGTCGTCAAAAGTAATACCAATTGCGCAAAGAGTCCTATTTTTGTAACCGAATGAAGACGAAAACCCTTAAAAAGAATAAAGTCAATGTGGTTACACTTGGCTGTTCTAAAAATACTTTTGATTCTGAAGTGCTGATGGCACAGCTCAAGGCCAATCAGTTTGAGGTTGAGCACGAAGCCCAACAAGACGACTCCGAGATTGTGATCATCAATACTTGCGGCTTCATTGACAACGCCAAGCAGGAGTCTATCGATACCATTTTGCGCTACGCAGAAGCCAAGCAAGAAGGTTTGGTCGAGAAAGTATACGTTACGGGTTGTTTGTCTGAGCGTTACCGCGAAGATTTAGAGCGCGAAATCCCGGAGGTCGATGCCTACTTTGGCACCCGTGAGCTTCCGCGCTTACTCAAAACACTCAAAGCCGACTACAAACACGAGCTCGTTGGAGAGCGCATCCTCACCACGCCAAGTCATTACGCGTATTTCAAAATTGCCGAGGGCTGTGACCGTCCTTGTTCGTTTTGTGCGATTCCACTCATGCGCGGTAAGCACCAATCTACACCAATAGAAGATTTGGTCTTGCAGGCCAAAGGTTTGGTAGCTAAAGGCGTGAAGGAAATCATGCTCATTGCCCAAGACCTCACTTATTATGGGCTTGATTTATACAAAAAACGCGCGCTTTCTGATTTACTCAAGCGCCTTTCCGATATCGAAGGTCTGGACTGGATCCGCTTGC
>JBFYPV010000242.1:0-3625 GCA_041303085.1 Crocinitomicaceae bacterium | reverse complement strand
ATGCCGAAAAAATAATTGATCCAAACTTGCCAACTATTTTGGTCTATGGTCATTACGATGTACAGCCGGCAGATCCGCTCGAGCTTTGGCACAGCCCAGCTTTTGAGCCCGTGATCAAAACTACACCGATCCATCCCGAAGGCGCCATTTTTGCCCGCGGTGCTTGCGACGATAAAGGTCAGTTTTTCATGCATGTCAAGGCGGTTGAGGCCATGTTACAGGCGCAAGAATTGCCGTGTAATGTCAAACTCATGATAGAAGGTGAAGAAGAAGTGGGCAGCCCCAACCTCGCTATTTTTGTGAGTGAGAACAAAGCCAAACTCAAGGCAGACATCATTTTAGTCTCAGATACTGGCATGCTCTCCAACGACACACCATCCGTCACAACGGGTCTGCGCGGCTTGAGTTATGTCGAAGTAGAAGTAACTGGCCCCAACAGAGATTTACACTCAGGTCTTTATGGCGGTTGTGTGGCCAACCCAATCAATATCCTCACGCAAATGATCGCTAGTTTACACGATCAAAACATGCGCATCACCGTTCCAGGTTTTTACGACAAAGTAGTAGACCTTTCAGAAGAAGACCGCGCCGAAATGGCCAAAGCACCATTTTCTGAACAAGCTTATTGCGCTGCGCTCGACATCGCCTCCACACATGGTGAAGCAGGTTACAGCACCATGGAGCGCGGCTCTATTCGCCCAACGCTAGATGTGAACGGCATTTGGGGTGGCTATATTGGCGAAGGCGCCAAAACCGTTATTGCCTCAAAAGCTTTTGCAAAAATATCAATGCGCTTGGTCCCCGATCAAGATCCAGAAGAAATCACGGCATTGTTTCAAACGCATTTTGAAAAAATAGCCCCGGCAAGTGTGCGCGTCAAAGTAACGCCTCACCATGGAGGCCAACCAGTTGTGACACCAACAGACTCCCCAGCCTATGCAGCAGCGAGCCAAGCTTATGAAACAACATTTGGTAAAAAACCAATTCCGGTGCGCAGCGGTGGCAGTATTCCAATCATTGCCATGTTTGAACAAGAATTGGGTCTAAAGACCATTTTAATGGGCTTTGGTTTGGATAGCGACGCCATTCACAGCCCCAACGAGCATTACGGTTTGTTCAATTTCTATAAAGGAATTGAGACCATTCCTTATTTTTTCAAAAATTTCAGTCAAATCTAGCATGAAACAGCTCTTTATTTTTGCTTTAGTATGCACCTTGGTTTCTTGTAAGAGTTTGGATGAGCCCCTTGAAATGATGAGTTTTGACGGCACCGAAATGGAGCAATTTACCGGCCAACTGATCAAGTGCAAAGCTGGTTTTCATGTCCAAAACAATTTGTGGGTACCTGTCAAAATGAAGCCCGGTAGTTTTGAGCTTTTTATCGATCAGCAAAAAGTGGGTAACTTATACATAGATGAGCCTGTTAAATTAAAGGCGCATCGCGAATCTGTTATCAAAGTACCGCTGCGCGTGATTCCGGAGCCTGGTTTCATGACAACAGCCTACAAAGCCACTAAAAAAGCTACCGTACAAGTCAAAATCAGCGGCTACCCTTCTGTTGGCGTCTTCTTTTTGTACAAAACACTTCCGGTCTCTGAAGAAACACAAATAGAGCCGGCTCTATTTATACCTTACTTCCCTTCTTTCTGATGCTGACACCCGCCGCACCCAAAAAACTATTTTTACTCGATGCCTATGCACTCATTTATAGAGCGTATTTTGCATTTGCCAAAAACCCACGTGTCAATTCAAAAGGCGAAAACACTTCTGCTGCATTTGGTTTTACCAACGTACTGATAGACATCCTCAAAACAGAGCAACCCACGCACATTGCTGTTGTTTTTGACCCACCTGGTGGCTCTACGCAGCGCCAAGAGGAATACGTCGAATACAAAGCGCAGCGCGAACAAATGCCCGAAGACATCCGCTCGATGATTCAGCCGATCAAGCAAATCGTACAGGCCTTTAATATTCCCATTTTAGAAGTTGCGGGTTTTGAAGCCGACGACGTCATTGGAACAGTTGCCAAACTGGCAGAGCCAAGAGGCTTCATCACTTACATGATGACCCCCGACAAAGACTACGCACAACTCGTGAGCCCTCAAACTTTCATGTACAAGCCCGGTAGAGGCGGAAACCCACCAGAAATCATGGGTGTAAAGGAAGTATGCGAAAAGTTTGAAATCAGCAATCCAGCGCAGGTAATAGACATCTTAGGTTTGTGGGGCGATGCTTCAGATAACATTCCAGGTATTCCAGGTATTGGCGAAAAAACCGCTAAGGTATTAGTAGCTAAATATGGTTCCATGGAAGGTTTGTTTGCCCATGTGCACGAGCTTAAAGGCAAGCAAAAAGAAAACGTAGAGAATTTTCAGCAGCAAGGTCTGATGTCGAAGTCGTTGGCGACGATCATCCGCGACGTACCTGTTGAGTTCGATGAAAAGGACTTAGAAATCTGCCCTGTAAATGCCGAGGCGATCAAAGATATTTTTACGGAGCTAGAATTTAGAACGCTGGCCAAGCGCGTGATCGGCGAAGAAATTGTGGTCACACAAGCGCCGGCGTCAAAAGAAGAAGCGCAGCTCGATTTATTTGGCATGCAAAGTATGCTCGAACCGCAAGAAGCCGCGCCAACAGCCAACTACAAAACCATCGCCACAGAAAAGCCGAGTTATCACCTGATTACTTCCGCTGAAGAACGCAAAGAATTGCTCGCGCTCTTGCTTGTACAAAGCGAGGTTTGCTTTGATACCGAAACCACATCAATAGATGCACTGCATGCCGACTTAGTTGGCTTCTCCTTTTCGTACAAAGCCCGCGAAGCATTTTACGTGGCGGTACCCAGCGATTTTGAAGGCGCAAAAGCAATTCTTCATGAATTTGCGCTGGTTTTTGAAGACATCTCCATTGAGAAAATCGCTCACAACCTCAAATATGACTTGAAGGTCTTGCACCGTTATGGCATCGCGCTCAAGGGTCCGCTTTTTGACACCATGATTGCCCAATACCTCATCAATCCGGAGTCTAAGCAAGGCATGGATTTTCTGGCCACATACTACCTCAATTATCAGCCCGTTTCTATTGAAGCGCTGATCGGCAAAAAAGGCAAGAACCAAGGCAACATGGCAGACCTGAGCCCAGCACAAATCAAAGACTATGCTTGCGAAGATGCCGACATCACTTTTCAGCTCAAGAAACTACTCGAGCCCGAAATCGAAAAACCACACTTGCACCATTTGTTCTACGATGTAGAAATGCCGCTTGTAACGGTGCTCAAGGATATCGAACAAGAAGGTATTGCCATCGATACAGCGGCGCTTCATGCGTTTTCAAAAGAGCTCGACGAACGCCTTATTGAGCTCGACCAACAAATCAAAGAGCTCGCAGGTGGAGCCTTTAATATCGACTCACCCAAACAACTCGGCGAAATCCTTTTTGAAAAACTGCAAATTTCTAGCAAGGCCAAAAAGACCAAAACGGGTCAGTACGCCACATCAGAAGACGTCCTTCAAAAGCACGAAAACGACCACCCCATTATTGGTCATATTTTAGAATACCGCCAATTGCGCAAGCTCAAGAGCACCTACGTAGATCCGCTTCCAACGCTTTGCGATCCTATTGACGG
>JBFYPV010000241.1:0-5971 GCA_041303085.1 Crocinitomicaceae bacterium | reverse complement strand
GAAGTTCCTGCTGCGTTGCAAGAATTACTGCAAGCAAAAGTAAAGAATTGGACATGGTGGGTCCTTACAGAACCATGGTGCGGAGATGCCGCGCAGTGTGTGCCGGTCATTGAAAAATTAGCCTTAGCTGTGAGTGGTATACAAACGCTGTACATTTTGCGAGACGAACACCCCACCGTCATGGACGCCTACCTCACCAAAGGTGGCCGATCCATTCCAAAACTCATTTGTCTAGATGAAAAAGGAGCTGAAGTATTTACATGGGGCCCTAGACCTGACGTCATTCAAGAAGTGATGAACCGCTTGAAGGCCGACGGCATAACCGAAATTTCAGAAATTGTGGAGGCTATTCAGAAAGCTTACAACGACGACAAACAGAACGGAATTTACCAAGAATTTGAAGCGTTGCTGAAGGCACTTTAGCCAAACATAACCCAACAAAAAGGGGCTCCAGTTGGAGCCCCTTTTTTATATAGCGATTTCTGTAATGTTATAGCGTACCGCGGTTTTCTTGCTCGCGCTCGATGGCTTCGAACAAAGCCTTGAAATTGCCCTTACCAAAAGATTGTGCACCTTTTCTTTGGATGATTTCAAAGAACATGGTAGGGCGGTCTACAACTGGCTTGGTAAACAACTGCAGCAAATAACCTTCTTCGTCGCGGTCAATAAGAATGCCATGCGATTTCAAGAGTTCGACGTCTTCGTCAATGGCGCCAACGCGCTCCAATAAATCTTCGTAATACGTTTCGGGAACGTACAAAAACTCTACCCCGCGGTCGCGCATGGCGGAGACAGTAGCAACGATGTCGTTGGTGGCCACTGCAATATGCTGTACGCCCGGGCCATTGTAGAAGTCGATGTATTCTTCGATTTGTGATTTTTTCTTGCCCTCTGCAGGTTCGTTGATCGGAAATTTGATGCGGCCGTTGCCGTTAGACATCACTTTAGACATCAGGGCGGTGTAGTCTGTGGAGATGTCGTTGTCGTCGAAGGAGACAATTTGGGCAAAGCCCATGACTTTTCCGTAAAACTCAACCCAGTCGTTCATTTCGTTCCAGCCTACGTTGCCCACCATGTGGTCGATGAATTTGAGACCCACTGGTTCAGGGTTGTAATGAGACTCCCATTTTTTATAACCTGGCAAGAAAATGCCGTTATAGCTATGGCGCTCTACAAAAATATGAACGGTTTCGCCGTAAGTGTAAATACCTGAGCGCACCACCCAGCCGTTCTCGTCTTCTTCACGGGTTGGTTCCATATAAGGTTTGGCGCCTCTTTTGGTGGTTTCTTCAAATGCTTTGGTCGCATCTTCTACCCAAAGCGCTACAACTTTGACGCCGTCGCCGTGTTTGTCAATATGCGCATTGAGTTCGCCACCTTCTGTGAGTGGCGTGGTGAGTACCAAACGGATTTTATCTTGCTTGAGCACATAAGAAACGCGGTCTTTGACACCGGTTTCCAGCCCAGCATATGCTTCTGACTGAAAACCAAAAGCAGTTTTATAATAATGTGCGCTTTGTTTGGCATTGCCAACGTAAAGTTCGACGTAGTCTGTGCCTAAAAGCGGAAGGAAATCTTCGGCGTCGTGAAATATTTTCTCTAGACTGTAGTCGTAGTTTTGGATATCTTGAAGGTTTTTGATCTCTGCCATTTTGTTGAATTTAGGTCAAAATTAGGGATTAAAAGCGATTTAGTGCTGCCAGGAGAACATGTAGTCTGGCAATTCCATCTCTAAACCGCGCTTGGTGAGCGAGAGTGGCTTGAAGGTGTCCACCATAACGGCTAATTCTTCGGTTTCCTTTTTGCCGATACTGCGCTCGTAAGCTCCGGGGTGTGGCCCGTGTGGGATGCCTGCCGGATGCAGGGTAATTTGTCCTTTTTCGATGTTGTTGCGGCTCATGAAATCGCCGTCGACGTAATACAAGACCTCATCGGAATCGATGTTGGAATGGTTATATGGCGCGGGAATGGAATCTGGATGGTAATCGTAAAGGCGCGGCACAAAAGAACACACCACAAAAGCAGCGGTTTCAAATGTTTGGTGCACTGGTGGGGGTTGGTGCACGCGGCCCGTGATGGGTTCGAAGTCGTGGATGGAGAAAGCATACGGATAATTGTAGCCGTCCCAACCTACTACATTAAAAGGATGGTGCGCATAGGTGTAGTCGTAGAGCACATCTTGCTTTTTGATGCGGATCAGAAAATCGCCTTCTTCGTTGTGCGTTTCGAGTTCATGCGGTGGGCGGATGTCGCGCTCACAGTAAGGTGAATGCTCTAGAAGCTGACCAAACCAATTGCGGTAGCGTTTAGGTGTGTAAACCGGATGAAAAGACTGAATGATGAACAAGCGGTTGTTTTCGTCATTGAATTGCAATTGGTAGATCATGCCGCGCGGAATCACGAGGTAGTCGCCGTAAGCAAAATCGATGTTGCCCATTTGGGTGCGCAACTTCCCAGAACCTTTGTGGATAAATATGATTTCGTCGGCATCGGCATTTTTGTAGAAGTAGTCTTTCATGCTCTCTGAAGGCGCGGCGAGTTCGAGGTAGACATCTGAATTGACCAATACCGGCACTCTGCTTTCTACGTAGTCGGCTGCTGGCTTGAGGTCGAAGCCCCTGAAACTGCGCATCAGCATATTTTTTTGAATACCGATTTCTGGCGCAATATTCGTTTGTGCACCTATTGATTTGACAACCGTTGGCGGCTGGATATGATACAACAAAGCCGACATACCGTCAAAGCCAATAGTACCGAAGAGTTGCTCGTGGTAAATGGAGCCATCCGGTTGGCGAAAAACAGTGTGTCGTTTGTGCGGAATTTGTCCGAGCTTGTGGTAAAAAGACATGTTTTATAGTTTTATAAGCACAAAACTAAACCAATACGCGAATCCAAGAAATGATTTTGGTCAGTTTTCGTATTTTTGTCCATACATCAAATCAACACTATGTCAAAAATATTGGTACTCGGTTCTTGTGGTCAGATTGGAACCGAACTCGTTTTAGCACTCCGTTCAAAATTCGGAAATCAAACAGTTGTTGCCGCAGACCTCCGAGAAGAATGCCCTGCCATCTTACAAAACGGCCCCTACATTCAACTCGATGCCCTTCAAAAAGAAAATGTCCGCTCTTTTATCATTGAACAAGAAATCAAAGAAGTCTACTTACTTGCTGCCCTGCTCTCCGCAACCGCAGAAAAAAATCCAGACTTCGCTTGGAAACTCAATATGGAGGGGCTCTTTACCATACTCGACTTAGCCAAAGAAGGACACCTCAAAAAAATCTTCTGGCCGAGTTCTATTGCTGTATTTGGCCCAACAACCCCCGCAGACCAAACGCCGCAACACACCGTCATGGAACCCACCACCGTTTATGGCATCTCCAAACAAGCGGGCGAACGCTGGTGCGAATACTACCACAACAAATTTGGCGTCGATGTACGCAGCATCCGCTACCCTGGCCTGATCTCCTACAAAAGCTTACCGGGCGGCGGCACCACCGACTACGCAGTAGACATCTTTTACAAAGCCAAAGCAGCCGGTGAGTTTACTTGCTTTTTGAGCGCCGACACCAAACTACCTATGATGTTCATGGACGACGCCATCCGCGGTACCATAGAACTCATGGAAGCACCTGCCGAACAAATTAAAATCCGCTCGGCCTACAATTTGGCCGGTTGCAGTTTTACCCCTGCCGAACTCGCCTCCGAAATACAAGCACTACAACCTGATTTCAAAATCGCTTACGCACCCGATTTCAGACAAGCCATTGCAGACAGCTGGCCCAATTCTATCGATGACAGCCATGCTGCAAAAGATTGGGGTTGGAAAGCACAGTTTGACACGAAAGCGATGGTGAAGGTGATGATGGAGAATGTGCGCGATTAAAAAATAAATTGGTTCTCAATCCTAAAAACATTATTTTTAATCGAATGAAAATCTTTTTACTTGCTTTAAGTGTAGTCGCTTGTTTAAAGACAAGTGCTCAAATACTTGAATTTCGCGCTGGGGCTCAATACACAAAGTTCTTCAATACCGATTCCTATTATGTTGATTGTTATGCGCAATTAAGCCCGTCTTATTACCTGGATTACCATATGAAAGCCGGCGCTAAACAAAACAATCTTACATTACAAGTGGGTTTTCAATCCTACAACGGCTGGCAAAGGAAAAGCTCCGGCGGATTAGGTAGTAATTTTTATTACGTCGACACCTTCGCTAAAGCAGTTTTAAGTGTGGCAGCATTACCCATTCAAAAAAATTGGACAAACGGTCTTTATACCAAGGCTGGTCTTGGCTTGGATTTATTAATCTTCAGCAAAGTTCACGGGCATTCGGGCGGATGGTCAATGAATGGCCCAAGCATACCGACAGTATACTACAATGAGCAAGTCAGACAAATAAGCAAACCAATTGTCCCAGTTCTTATTGGTGAATTTGGGAAAACATTTCAAATAGGCCAACATGCAGCACTAAATTTAGGCTATCATTTCTCATTTAGTCTTTCAAAAGAAATGATGTTTTCCTACGCATTGAAAAACATGCTTTTGCTGGGCTTTCGCTATGATTTAAAATAATCTGCACTTTTTTCAAAAAAAGTTGCACTTGAAGCTTGAAAAACAAGGCTTCATAAACTTTTTTTATTGAAAGTATATTTTTGTTTAAACTTTTTGTTGTTTAGTTAAACAATTTATGTTTAACTTTATATCGTAATTGTTAAACAAAACTGAACGCCATGTCAACAATCGAATTCAATGAAGCTTTAATTGGTCTAGAAAACAACCTGCAGTCTTTTGCCTTGTCTTTTACCCGAAACCGAGAAGACGCAAGGGATTTGACCCAAGAGACCATGCTCAAAGCAATTACCTATCGCAATTATTATACACCACAAACCAATTTTAAGGCTTGGGTTTTCACAATTATGCGTAACTTGTTCATCAATCAGTACCGCAGAAGAGTAAAATCGGGTGCCATCTTCGACCACAGCAAAGAAGTTTTCTTGGTCGGAAACATCCATAGCCACGAAGACAGCGCAATCGAGAAGATTGGTGTAAAAGACATCAACAGACAAATCAACTTATTAGGAGAGGAGTATCAAACACCTTTTGAAATGCATTTTGAAGGGTTCAAATACAAAGAGATCGCAGACAAACTCGGTATTCCAATCGGAACAGTGAAAAGCCGGATTTTCATCGCCAGAAAAAAGCTGATGGAAGCATTACCGGAATTCGCATTTTCGGCAAATTAATTTATGACAAAAAAAGTACACGTAATTGGCTCGGGTATTTCGAGCCTATCCACCGCTTCATTTCTTGCAAAAGCAGGCTATGAGGTACAAATTTTCGAGAAAAACCCCACTATCGGTGGCAGAGCCCGTCAGTTTGAAACACAGGGCTTTGTTTTTGACATGGGCCCGTCTTGGTACTGGATGCCCGATGTATTCGAAAAGTTTTACCAACAATTTGGCTACACCACCGCGGATTTCTATGAGCTCAAGCGCCTAGATCCGTCTTACCGCGTTTATTGGCCAGATCAAACCTACACCAATGTGCCGGCACAAATGCCCAAACTCGAGGAATGGTTTGAATCTTTAGAGCCCGGAAGCGCACGCCAACTTCAGGCATTCTTGAAAGATGCCGCCTACAAATACAAAGTCGGCATGGAAGACCTCGTCTACAAGCCAAGCCTCAGCCTCACAGAATTTTTTGACAGCCGCGTGCTCGGAGGACTTTTCAAGATGCACCTCTTTTCCTCTTTTTCGAGCTTCATTCGCAAGTATTTCAAGCATCCCAAAATACTATCCTTACTCGAGTTTCCAGTATTGTTTTTAGGCGCCATGCCCAACGAAACGCCTGCGCTCTATTCCTTAATGAACTACGCCGATATCCAACTTGGCACGTGGTACCCGATGAAAGGCATGCACGAATTCATCAAGGCTTTTGCGCGCATTGCCCAAGAACAAGGCGTCAAGAT
>JBFYPV010000240.1:0-3659 GCA_041303085.1 Crocinitomicaceae bacterium | reverse complement strand
TCAATGGCAAGGAAGAAGGCGAATGGCTCAATTACTGGGAAAGCGGACGCCTCAAAGACAAAACAACTTTTCACGAAGGCTTACTCGATGGCGCATGGGAATCTTACGCGCCAGATGGCGTACTCAAGCTAAAGGGTTCGTACAAAGCAGACCATAAAGTGGGTGAATGGACGAGCTTTTTCAATAACGGCCGCATCAAGGAGAAGCAACACTACAAAGTTTTTATCCAAAAAAATGTAGCCGACGGCATGGCCATTATGGGCCTCAAAGAAACGGTCAGTGACTTTCATGGATCCTATGAAGCGTATTCACAAGTAGATTATCAAATCAAAGAATCAGGCAAATATTATCACGGGCTCAAGCATGGCACCTGGATCAACTATTACCCTGGCGGCGTGGTGCCTACAATTGTTTCACAATACAAATACGGAAGATTACACGGTGTGTTCAAGCAATACGACCGCTACGGCAGACTCGTCTATGAAATTCATTACAAACACGGGCTTAAAGATGGTCCTTTCTTTGCCTACAATGAAAACGGACAACTCATCAGTAAGAAGATGTTCAGACAGGGCAAAGAACTTGGCGCAAATGGCCAAGAGAGTTTCAGTCCTTATTAGCAGCCAACTGCTCGATAAAACAGGTCAGCTCAATAAAATCTTCTACACTCAAACGCTCGGGGCGCTGCTGTTCAAATTTGGCGGGTAGAGGCGCGTCTTTTAACAAGACCCGCAAGGAGTTGCGCAAAGTTTTGCGGCGTTGGTTGAACGCAACCTTAACAACTTGAAAATATAACTTTTCATCGCAAGGCAATGCAACTCGCTCGTTGCGCACACAGCGAATGACCCCGCTCTTCACTTTTGGCGGCGGAATAAATACGTGTTCGTCTACGGTGAAACAATAATGGATGTCATAAAAAGTTTGCAAGAGGACACTAATGATACCATACTCTTTTGAGCCTGGCTTTTGCGCTACTCTTACCGCTACTTCTTTTTGAAACATGCCCATAATTTGTGGCACTTGGTTGCGGTACTCTAAGCACTTGAATAAAATCTGAGAGGAAATATTATAGGGGAAATTACCGACTACTATAAAAGCATCGTCGCCGAATAATTCTGCCGGATTCAAGCGCAGAAAATCGCCGAAAAGAATGCGCTCCGCATGGGCTGGATACGCTGCGCGCAAATAATCAATGGACTCAATATCTACATCTAGCAACCATAAGTCGATTTCTGGTATTTCCCAAAGGTATTTGCTCAAGGCGCCCATTCCAGGGCCAATTTCAAGAACTTTTCTGGTTTGGTCTGTCCAGATCACTTGATTGGCAATCTTTTGACAAGTACCGGCATCTTTAAGGAAATGCTGACCAAGTTGTTTTTTAGGCTTTACAATCATGGTTTGAATTCTTCGAGGAGCGTGAGGGTAGTACGAAAAGCGGCAAACTTTCCTTGGAAATGCAAAGCGTGGTCTTGTTGCAGCGCAGGAGCAAATTCAGATTGGTATTGATCTAATGTTTCTTGGTCTTTGGCTAAATACATCACTGAATAAGTACAACCGCCGTCTTCTTCTCCGTTTACACGTGACAAGCGGCATTCTAAAAAGCAACCAGTTTGAAGTACATCTTGAATATGTGTACCTCTCATATAGGCCAACCACTCGTGTTCTACGGCTTGGTCAATACTGACCGTTACATTGTATAATACCATGGTGCAAAGGTAGCCAAAGCAGTGGATTGCAGAAAATTGCAGGGTCATAAGTAAATATACGGTAGATTTTAAATAAAAAATATAGTACTTTTAGCCTAGAATCTTTAAAATCATACCATGAAAAAACTCTTACTTTCTGCTTTATTTGCAACGACTTACGCCCTTTCTTGGGGGCAGTCTTGTACGCCAGGCGTCAACTTCGTAGATTCCACCTACGGTATTTGGCCAGACACCACTCAAAACCTCCCCCCTGCCGATCCCAACGTAGCTTACTCCACAGATATCAACTTCAAAGTGCCTTCAACGGTAACTGCCGAAATCGATCCAAGTGGTCAGTTTGTGGGTTCTGTGATCCAACAATTTACCATTGACGCTGTTCAGGGCCTACCTCCAGGATTCGATTTCGCATGTAATATTTCGAACTGTACCTACCTAGGCGGTGCAAACGGTTGTGCAAATCTTTATGGCACCACAGATTCTGTAGCGGTGTTCCCAGTTACCGTAGACATCACGGCCACGGTATTGGTTGTGCTTTTCCCAGGTTTGCCTCCAACTCCTGTTACCCAAACGGTTTCTTTTGACGGCTACAAAATTGTAGTTGGTTCGGGTGGTACAATTGATCAAGTAATCAACCCACTCAGCTTGCAACCAAACCCAGCCACAGCCACAATTGAAGTTGCTGGTTTATTTGCTGGCGGTTCTTCTGTTGTGACGCTACGCGACCTTTCAGGCAAAACAATCGAGGTGCTACAGACCAATGCCAGTTCTGTCACTTTTGACCTAAGCAAGTTGGCTAGCGGAAGCTACCTTATTGAACTTACAGACACATTTGGCACACAACAACAAAAGTTTGTGAAGCTCTAAATGCTAGAAAAAAATAGATTTAGGGGAGGCAACTCCCCTTTTTTATGCCCTTATTTTTGATACAAGCCTCTGTCAGCAATGTATTTAGCAACTGGCTCTGTCAGTAAAAAAGAGCAGTCTTTTCCTGCCGCCAAGCGACTGCGTACAAAACTCGCACTGATTCCTAGGATAGGCACATCCTTGACCATTTCAATATTTGGATGCTGCACAAGCGCTGTATCTGGAGCTTGTTCGGCTCCCTCCTCTCTTTGGCGCGGGTAAACATAGATACGATGTTTGGCAAGAATTTGCTCCCAGTTGTACCATTTGTGAAAAGAGCGAAGGTTGTCTTCACCGAGCAGCAAATTGAATTCATCTTGCGGATACTTTTCTTGTAAATGCGTGAGTGTAGAGATCGTGTAGTTGGGCTTGGGCAAATGGAATTCGATGTCGCTGGCTTTGAGTTGCGGTGCATTAAAAATGGCATCCCGAACCATGTCTAGGCGCAGGTGATCTGCGAGTAAGGTCGCTTTTTCTTTGTGGGGGTTATGTGGGGTAACCACCAACCATACTTGGTCAATATTGGCATGCTGCGCCATGTGATTGGCAATGATCAAATGACCCACATGTATGGGATTAAACGTTCCGAAAAACAGGCCTATTTTCATGCACCGATCAATTGTTGTACAATGCGCTCGACTGCTTCTATCGCTGTTGAAAGCTCATCATTGACCACTACATGATCAAAGTCTTGGGCATGACTGAGCTCCTCCGCGGCTTTTGCCAAGCGCAGCTGAATTTTGTCTTCGGTGTCGGTTTGGCGCTTGCGCAGTCTTTCTTCGAGCACTTGGATACTCGGCGGCTGGATAAAAATAGAGACCGCTGCTGTCTGTAATTTCTCTTTGATTTTTAAACCACCAATGACGTCTACATCAAAAATAACGACCTTTCCTGCCGTCCAGATGCGCTCAAGTTCTGCATGAAGTGTGCCGTAATACATGCCAGCATACACTTCTTCCCATTCAAAAAAGGCGCCTTGCTCAATTTGCTGTTTGAAAGTGTCGGGGGTTAAAAAGTAGTAGTCGACGCCATTTTGCTCTTGGCCGCGTG
>JBFYPV010000239.1:0-3196 GCA_041303085.1 Crocinitomicaceae bacterium | reverse complement strand
ATCCAACAAATCGAAACGCCATTTGATGATCAAATTATTGAACAAAACCGCTTGCTCAACAATACGTATATTGGTTTTGGAGAAGTAGCGGTAAGCTCTAAGTCCAAACAAATTACCCAAGATCAAAATGCCATTGGTGTTTCTAAAATGGCCGAAACAGAACGTTACCTTGTCAAATCTAAATCCAGTTATAAAAATGAGGCCTGGGATATTGTGGATGCCAATTTAGCCGATTCAACGAAAATTGCTTTGCTCAAAGAGGAGGAGTTGCCTACCGAAATGAAAGGCATGAGCGTGGAGCAGCGCCAGGCATTTGTAAAACAAAAAACCGAGGAGCGCAGTGCTGTTCAAAAAGAAATGGCGCGTTTAGAGACAGCGCGCCGCAAGTACATCGAAGCCGAAAATGCCAAAACTACCCAAGCAAAACCCGACGATTTCGGAACAGCCGTGGCCACCTCGCTGCGCAACAACGCCAAAACACTCGGCTTTGATTGATCAGTAGTTGATGAGTTGGTATCGAGATTCTTTTAACTTTGTAAGACCATGCAACAACTCGAACATTTTTTTACCCACATTGATCCTGTTTTTGCCGCGTTTTTAGCCACAACCTTTACTTGGTTGGTGACGGCAGCGGGCGCAAGTCTTGTTTTCTTTTTCAAAAACATGCATCGGGGCCTACTCGATGGCATGCTTGGCTTTACGGGTGGTGTCATGGTGGCAGCCAGTTTTTGGTCTTTGTTGTTACCTTCCATCGAGCTTTCTGAACGGATATACCCCAATGCATCTTGGATGCCAGCTGCCGTCGGTTTTTTGACCGGCGCCATGTTTTTGTTCTTTTTGGATAAAAAACTACCGCATCTCCACATCAATTTCAATGAACACGAAACCGAAGGTGTCAAAACCCAATTACACAAAACCACCCTGTTGGTATTGGCCATTACACTGCACAACATTCCAGAAGGTTTGGCGGTGGGCGTGTTGTTTGGTGCAGCAGCCAACGGCATGGAAGGCGCTACCATAGCAGGAGCCATTGCTTTGGCCATCGGTATCGGAATCCAGAACTTCCCAGAAGGATTCGCAGTAGCCATGCCCCTCAGGCGCGCCGGAGCGAGTCGCATGAAAAGTTTTATGTACGGCCAACTTTCGGCTATTGTAGAGCCAATTGCGGGTGTCATAGGCGCCATGGCGGTCATTTACATGGAACCTATCTTACCCTTTGCGCTCTCCTTTGCCGCAGGCGCCATGATTTTTGTGGTGGTAGAGGAAGTTATACCAGAAACCCAACGAGATAAATACACCGACGTAGCGGTCTTGGGTTTCATTGGTGGCTTTTTGGTGATGATGATCTTGGACGTAGCGTTGGGTTAATAGGTTAGGATTTCTTGTAGCGAGTTTCTCAACTCCTTTAATTTTTTAGTGTCTATCCTCCCTATCTTTTCAATAAAGCGCTCTTTTGAAATGGAGCGAATATGAAACGTAAATACTTCTGATTTTTCTTTGAGGCCATTTTCTGGGTCTGGTTCAAGAATGATATTGCCTTTATAGTTTTTGATTTTAGTAGAAAGCGGAAGCCCAATAATAAGTGGTGTATGGGTATTGAATAAATCTCCGCTGAAAACTAATATAGGCCGGTAGCCTGCTTGTTCACTACCCCGAATAGGGTCTAGGTTGGCCATCCAAATTTCACCTTGTTTCATCTTGATCAAGACCGTTTAATTGGGCAAAGTAAACCTGCATCCCTTCCTCAGCTAATTGTAAAACATCAGTATCTTCCGACATTTGGCGATACGATTTGATATATGCCGCCTTGCTAAGTTGCTCTAAATAAAGTGCGAGTGCCTTCTCAATGATTTTGTTTTTAGGAACCTTGAGTTCAGCCGCTTTGCTAGAGAGGGCCTCGAACAAAGTATCTGGAAGTGAGCTAGTAAAGACTTGCATATGTATGATTTATAAATATAAAGTTAGCGCTTTTGATTTGAAGGCACAAAAAAAAGCCCTCCAATTTGAAGGGCTTGTCCGTATATCATGCAGTCTTTTAGTTGCAAATGGTATCAGCAGTCACTTTCAAAATTGTCCTGACTTCTTCCAAAGTTGGTGCTTCGGCATAAGTACGCAAAACAGGTTCGGTGCCTGATGGGCGGATCATGACCCAGCGTTCGTCGTCAAAGAAGTACTTGAAGCCGTCGAGCGTTTGTACTTCGCGTACCTGGTAGTTGCCAAAAGCGCTGTAGGCATTGGCTTTGCAGTTGGCAATGATTTTTTGCTTGAGGGGTTCTGTGATGTGGAGGTCGTTGCGCTCGAATTGGAAGGGACCTACAATAGCGTAGACTTCGTCGATGAGTTCGTCGAGGGTTTTGCCTGATTTGGCCATGAATTCCCAAATGATGAGGCCCATCCAGATGCCGTCGCGCTCTGGGATGTGTCCTTTGACGGCAATGCCACCAGATTCTTCTCCGCCCAACAATACATCTTCTTTGATCATGATGCTGGCAATTTCTTTGAAGCCAATTTTGGTGACTTCAAGTTCAAGGCCGTAATGTTGGCAGAGTTTTTCGACGCGTGGGGTTACAGAGAATGCAATGACCACCTTGCCCGTCATTTGCTTGTATTTGACCATGTAATGGATCAAAAGCAAAATGATGTGGTGAGAGTCGACAAACTCGCCGTGGCTGTTGTACAGGCCAATTCTATCGGCATCGCCGTCGGTTGCCAATGCGCAAGCGATGTCGCCGCGGGCTTGGATGGTTTGCGCTAGTTCTTGTAAGTTTTTGGCAATCGGCTCAGGTGCCGTACCCATAAAGGAAGGGTTGGGATCGCAATGCAGCAATTCGACTTCAGGTAAAACCAAAGGCAAAGCGCGCTGACCAGCACCGTACATGGCGTCGTACATGAGTTTGAGGCCAGAGTTGCGGATGGCAGCAAGGTCAAAGTTGGCTTTGACGTGGTCGATGTAGCGGGTTTCGATGTCGATGAGCTCTAGTTGGCCCGTTTGCATTGCTGCTTCGAGGTCAATTGCGTCAAAATCGATGCTGCAAGTGTCTGGTATAAGGGCTTCGACTTCATTGACTTTTTCGGGCTCTAATGGGCCGCCAAATTTGGCTTTGAGTTTGAATCCGTTGTAAGATGGTGGATTATGGCTGGCAGTCAGGATAATGCCGATTTCACAGCCCAATTGGTTGGCGGCTAAGGAAATCAT
>JBFYPV010000238.1:0-5125 GCA_041303085.1 Crocinitomicaceae bacterium | reverse complement strand
GTATTGTTTTACTGTAGCAATATTCGAAATTAATTTCGATTTCACCAAATTTTTACGAAAATAAATGTATAGTTTTTCTTTACTGCAAAAAAAATACAATTCATAAAGTAATTGTGAAATGGTTCCATCTCATGCTATGATTGGATTGTCTTACTATTGAAAATAGAGTACACACAAAAAAAAAGCGCCTTTTGGGCGCTTTTTACATTTATTCAAGATTTGATCTTACAAGTGAATGACCTCGCCGTAAGCCGCTGCTGCAGCTTCCATGATGGCTTCGGACATCGTTGGGTGCGGGTGAACTGTTTTGATAAGTTCTTCGCCGGTTGTTTCTAGTTTGCGAACCGCAACGAGCTCAGCTACCATTTCGGTTACATTGGCGCCAATCATGTGGCCGCCGAGGAGTTCGCCGTATTTGGCATCGAAAATGAGTTTCACAAAACCGTCTTTGGCACCGGCAGCGCTCGCTTTGCCAGAGGCCGAGAACGGGAATTTACCGACTTTGATTTCGTAACCTGCTTCTTTGGCTGCTTTTTCGGTCATACCGACGCTCGCCACTTCTGGAGAACAATAGGTACAACCTGGGATATTGCCGTAGTCGAGTGGGGCTGGATGATGACCAGCGATTTTCTCGACGCAAATGATTCCTTCTGCAGAGGCAACGTGTGCCAAAGCTGGGCCAGGAACAACATCGCCAATGGCATAATAGCCTGGCAAATTGGTTTGGTAGTAGTCGTCGACAAGAATACGGCCTTTATCAACGATGATGCCGAGTTCTTCTAGGCCAATATTTTCGATGTTCGTGACAACACCTGCTGCTGAAAGCACGACATCACATTCGATTTTCTCTTCGCCTTTTGCAGTTTTGATGCTCACCACACAGCCTGGGCCGCTGGTATCTACAGATTCAACAGAAGCATTGGTGAGGATGTTGATGCCTGATTTTTTGAAAGATTTTTCGAGTTGTTTTGAAACGTCTTCGTCTTCTACAGGGACAATATTTGGTAAGTATTCAACAACTGTTACTTCCGTGCCAATTGCATTATAGAAATAAGCAAATTCTACACCGATGGCTCCAGAACCTACAACAACTAACTTCTTAGGTTGTGTCGGGAGGGTCATGGCTTGGCGGTAGCCAATGATTTTGGTGCCGTCTTGGGGTAGGTTAGGAAGTTGGCGCGAACGCGAGCCAGTGGCGATTATGACGCCTTTGGCTGCGGTGTAGGTGGTCTTGTTGCCGCTTTCGTCGGTCACTTCTACCGCTTTGCCAGCTTTTAAAACACCGTTGCCTTTGAGCACGTCAATTTTGTTTTTCTTCATTAAGAATTGGATGCCGTTAGACATGCCGTTGGCGACATCGCGGCTGCGCTTGATCATGGCGCCGAAGTCAGCGCTGCTTTCTTTGACGTTGATGCCGTAATCTGCGGCGTGCTGGAGGTATTCGTAAACATTGGCGCTCTTGATCAGCGCTTTTGTAGGAATACAGCCCCAATTGAGGCAAACTCCGCCTAAAGATTCTTTTTCTACAATAGCAGTTTTTAGGCCCAACTGAGAGGCGCGAATTGCGGTGACGTATCCGCCCGGGCCGCTACCCACAACAATGATGTCGTAACTCATTTTTTCAAAGTTTTAAGGGACAAATTTAAGGCGAAAAATTGAAAGATGCTATCCGATTAATCGTTACTTTTGTCTTTGAATTCTCAATACTGTATGGAAACCAATCACCAAAAAGAAGCTACGCTAGAACAAGCCATCGATTTAGGCCTCCGCGCCGACGAATTTGAACACGTCAAAGAAATCCTTGGCCGCACTCCTAACTTTACAGAAACAGCTGTTTACTCCGTTATGTGGAGTGAGCACTGCTCTTATAAAAACTCCATCCTTTGGCTCAAGACGCTGCCCAAAGACGGCCCGCACATGTTGGTCAAAGCTGGCGAAGAAAACGCCGGTTTGGTCGATATCGGCGACGGCTTGGGTTGCGTATTCAAAATAGAGTCTCATAATCACCCGAGTGCACTAGAGCCTTACCAAGGCGCAGCAACCGGTGTGGGTGGTATCAACCGCGACATCTTTACTATGGGCGCACGTCCTATTGCCCAGCTCAATTCTTTGCGTTTTGGCAATATTGAAGAAGCGCGCACTAAATGGTTGGTCAAAGGTGTCACTAAAGGCATCGGTGACTACGGCAACGCTTTTGGTATTCCAATTGTCGGAGGCGAAGTCTTCTTTGACGAATCTTACAACACCAATCCGCTCGTGAATGCTTTCTCTGCGGGCATCATCGACACCAAAAAAATCATTTCTGCCACGGCAAAAGGCCCGGGAAACCCCGTTTTTATTGTGGGTTCAGCTACCGGTAAAGACGGTATCGCAGGTGCGGCATTTGCCTCCAAAGACATCACCGAAGATTCTGCCAACGACCTCCCATCGGTTCAGGTTGGAGATCCCTTCATGGAAAAACTTCTCCTCGAAGCCACCATGGAACTCTCCATGACCGATGCCATCGTCGGGATGCAAGACATGGGCGCCGCAGGTATTACTTGTTCCACCTGTGAAATGAGCGCTGCAGGCAACGTCGGGATGGAAATCTTCCTAGACCGCGTGCCTACGCGCCAAGAAAATATGTTGCCCTACGAAATCCTCTTGTCAGAATCTCAAGAGCGCATGCTTGTAGTGGTTCAAAAAGGCAAAGAGCAAATCGTCAAAGACATCTTCGATAAGTGGGACCTCCACGCCGAAGAAATCGGGCACGTCACCGACACCGGCCGCATTCGTTATTACATGGGCGGTGAGCTCGTGGGCGACGTTCCTGCCGAATCACTCGTTTTGGGTGGCGGTGCACCACAATACAAAAGAGAATATACCGAGCCTGCTTACTATCAAGAGTTCAAAAAATTCGACATCTCTCAAGTTGCCGAGCCTCAAGACCTCAAAGCGGTAGCAGACGCCATGCTCGGTTTGCCAAATATTGCCTCTAAGCGTTGGGTCTACGAACAATACGACTCCATGGTGGGTACCCGCAACATGACCACCAATCGCCCGTCAGATGCTGGCATCGTCAATATCAAAGGCACCAACAAAGCCCTCGCCATGACCGTAGACTGCAACTCGCGCTACGTCAATGCCGATCCAGAAGTTGGCACCATGATCGCCGTCTCTGAGGCTGCCCGCAACATTACTTGTGCAGGTGGTAACCCGAGCGCCATCACCAACTGCCTCAACTTCGGCAATCCCTACAATCCAGAATCTTACTGGCAGTTTGTAGGTGCCATTAAAGGCATGTCTGCCGCTTGCTTGAAATTTGAAACGCCAGTAACCGGCGGTAACGTTTCTTTCTACAATCAAACCGTCATGAACGGCAAAGAAGTGCCGGTTTTCCCGACACCAACTATCGGCATGATCGGTATTGTCCCAGACAAAGACAAAATCATGACCCTCGACTTCAAGCAAAAAGGGGATCTCATTTTCTTGATCGGCGACTACACCGAAGACATCGCATCCTCTGAATACCTTGCCACTTACCACGGCGTCAAGGCATCGCCAGCGCCATATTTCGACCTCGACAAAGAATTCCAAATGCACCAAGCGATCAAAGGCTTAATTGCGGAAGGTTTGGTCAACGCCGTTCACGACGTTGCCGATGGTGGGCTTTACGTTTCGCTCGTCGAGATGTCTATGCCTAGAGGTTTAGGTTTTGATATCGTTTCCGATGCCGACATCCGTCTAGATGCCTTCTTATTTGGCGAAGGACAGGGCCGCGCAGTCGTTTCCGTTACCGAAGAGCAAGAAGAAGCATTTGTAGAATATATGGTCGCTTCTGGTGTCAACATGACACTCTTAGGGCATGTTACCAAAGGAAAACTTCAAATAGACGAACAACATTACGGTTTCATCACCGAAGCCAAAGCCATTTACGACAACGCCTTGGGCGCACACTTAGAAAAATAAACATGGAATACAACACCACGCGTGGTCCGCTTATTTTGCCAGAATACGGTCGCAATGTCCAAAACATGATCGCTCATGCCATGGAACTGACCAACCGCACTGAGCGCAACCTCGCTGCCAAAGCCATTATCGAAGTGATGGGCCAACTCAATCCGCACCTGCGCGATGTCGAGGACTACCGCCACAAACTCTGGACACACTTATTTGTGATGTCTAATTTCGAGTTCGATGTAGATTCTCCCTACGAAAAACCCAATCAAGAGGTGCTCAACGAGAAGCCACAACGCATGATTTATCCGTCAAGTAAAATCCGCTACGGGCATTACGGAAAATACACACAAACTATTTTAGAAGCGTCCAGAGAAGTCAGCATTCCAGAGGAAAAAGAATTCCTCAAGACAACCATGGCTAACTTCATGAAAAAACAGTTTTTGGCCTACAACAACGACACCGTCGAAAACCACGTTATTGCCCAACAGCTCAAAGAACTCTCCAAAGGAGACCTCATTTTGGAAAACCCCGATGATTTAGTTCATACCAACACCCTGCTCAAAACCATGGGAATTGGTCAAAATCAGCAGAAAAACCAACGCTTCAACAAGCAAAAGAGCAATAACAACAACAATAAGTACAAAAAGAAAAAATTCATCAAAAAATAAAGCATGGCTTCTTTTGAAATTTATGGTGGCAAGCCACTCAAAGGTGAAATCATTCCGCAAGGGGCAAAAAACGAAGCCCTACAAGTGCTTTGTGCACCTTTATTGACTTCAGAAAAAGTCACCATTTCCAATATTCCAGATATCGTCGATGTCAATAAACTCATTGCTTTGTTGCAAACGATGGGTGTAAAAGTAGAAAAGGTCGAGAAGGGCACGTATATTTTTCAGGCCAAAGAAATTGACCTCGCCTACCTAGAAACCGAAGATTTCAAGAAGCGAGCGTCTTCTTTGCGCGGTTCCATCATGATTGTTGGTCCGTTGTTGGCTCGCTATGGTCGTGGATTCATTCCAAAGCCAGGTGGAGACAAAATCGGCCGTCGTCGCCTCGATACCCACTTTGAAGGTTTCGCACTCTTAGGAGCTAAATTCAACTATGACGCCGGTGAGCATTTCTATTCCGTAGAAGCAGCCAATCTCAAAGGCACTTTCATCCACCTAGACGAAGCGTCTGTGACCGG
>JBFYPV010000237.1:0-4295 GCA_041303085.1 Crocinitomicaceae bacterium | reverse complement strand
GAAAACAGCACTACAGAGGCTTGTGCGCTTTTTTTGAGTGAAGGAAGCGCTGCTTGAATGCTTTGAATGGCACCCAAAACTTGGAGTTGGTAATCGGCTTGAAAATCGGCAGGCCCAAATCTATTGAAAGGTTTCAGAGAGATGGTGCCGGGGCAATAGACCAATCCGTCTAACATATCGGGGAATTGAAGCGCAGTAGGTTCCAACACATTGTGGTGCGCCCATGTTAAATTCGGATGTGTAAAAGTTGGGCTTGTGTTGGCATACGTGGCAAAAACGTGGTGGCCTGCTTCGAGCAGTTGGGTGGCTAAGGCAAATCCGATGCCTTTTGATGCGCCGATAATAGCGATATTTTTGGTTTCCATGTTTTTGTAACAAATTTGCACTACCTTGGTTTAGAATTGTTAAAAAAATCAAGATGAATTTCCTCAAACATCACTTTGCAACCCTCCTCATTTGTGCTGCAGTCATCATTACCGGCCTTATTTTAGGAAAGTCTTATCTATCAAAAGGCAAGCCCGACGACACCGTTTCGGTGATTGGTTTGGGCGAAGAATCCTTTGATTCCGATCTGATTGTTTGGCGCGCCTCTTTTTCTAGAAAAAGCTTTGAGCTCAAAGATGCCTATGCGCAACTCAATGCAGATATCCGCAAAGTGAAGGCTTATCTCAAGTCGAGAGGAATCGCAGAAGACGAAATGGTCTTTGAAGCGGCAGACATCAGCAAAGAGTGGTCTCGCATTTACGACGAAGAGGGCAACCTCAGACAAACTATTTTCGATGGCTATTCACTGAATCAAAGTGTGAAGGTGAGCTCTAAAAAAGTCAATGTGGTCGAACAAACTTCGCGTCAGGTTTCTGAACTAATAGACGCCGGTATCGAGCTCAACTCGGACTCACCAGAATACTACTACACCAAATTAGCGCAACTCAAACTCAAAATGATTGAGGCCGCCACCAAAGATGCGCACGAACGCGCCGCCAAAATTGCAGAAAATGGCGCCGGTACGCTAGGTAAGCTCATGTTCGCCGATATGGGTGTATTTCAAATTACAGCCGAAAACTCTTCTGAGGAATACGAATGGGGAGGAAGCTTCAATACGAGCTCTCGCCGCAAAACAGCGAGCGTAACCATTCGCTTGAAATATAAAATCGACTAATCAGAAAAACTGCTTAATTAGAGAAACAGCTTTTTATCGAGTTGTAGCCATTCCAGGGTCGCGTTGCAAAAGATATCTTCTTTGGTCTGTGCGCTCAGGTTGCTGTCTTCAATGAACTGACCAATTTCTAAATCGCCGAGCGGGAAGGGGTAGTCACTGCCTAAGCACACCCGTTTGGAACCCTGCATTTTTAAAATGTATTCGAGCGCATCGATGTCGTGCGTAATGCTATCCACCCAAAACTTACCTAGATACGTGCGTGGGTTGTGCGGGTTGTCTATGGCCACTAAATCCGGACGGCAATTGAAGCCGTGTTCGATGCGTCCAAGCGTCGGTAGGAAGGAGCCGCCTGCATGGGAGAAGCAAACGCGTAAATTGGGAAGGCGTTCCAAGACCCCGCCAAAAATCAGTGAGCAAGCCGCACGCGAAGTTTCAGCTGGCATGCCAACCAACCAAGGTAGCCAGTATTTTTTCATGCTGTCAAAGCCCATCATTTGCCAAGGGTGGATCATGACGGCCATGCCGAGGCGTTCACAGGCTTCAAAAATCGGAAAGAACTTCTCTTCAGATAAATTTTCATCGTTGATGTTGGAGCCAATCTGAATACCGACATGTCCGATTGCTTTGGCGCGTTCCAGCTCTAAAATGGCGGCTTCAGCGTCTTGCATGGGGATGGTCGCCAGGCCAATATAGTTTTTTGGGTAGCGCTCCACGAGTTCGGCGATGTGGTCGTTGAGAAAGCGCGACAGCTCTAATGCATCGGCCGTTTTAGCCCAATAAGAGAACATGACCGGGATGGTGCAAACTACTTGCACTTGCGTGTTGTATTGGGTGTATTCCTCAATGCGCATAGGTGCATCCCAACAATTTTCAACGATGCGTCTAAAAAATTGCCCGCCTTGCATCATGTTGGCGCTGCCATCGGTATTGGGTTCGAGGTGAATGAATTTACCGTAACCAAATTTTTGCGTCCAATTGGGCATGGTTTGCGGCAAAATATGGCTGTGCATATCGATTTTGAGCATGGGTGATTTTTTTAGGTTTACGAAGATACAAAAAAGCTCAGAGCTGTACTTCCATGATGTAGTCGTCCATGACAAAACCGTTGCCGATGTCAAAAACCGCTTCTTCTCTTACCTGAAAACCCAATTGGAGATAGAAATTTTTGGCCGGATTTACTTTGTTGACCTGCAGAAAAATAGCCTTGCACCGAGTTGTTGCTGCGCGTTCCTTTGCTTTTTGAACCAAAGCGCGGCCAGCTCCTTTGCCTTGGAAATCGGTCAGGACATACAGTTTATTGATTTTCAGCTGCCGTTTGAACACCGCATGCGCCCCATTGACCCATTCCAACGCCATAAACCCGATGTCTTGGCCATCGCTTGCTAAGATGTAAAATTCGTGGCCTACTGTTTGTTGCTTTTGAAGCGTCTCAGCGCTGTACATCCAGTTGAGCATGAATTCAATTTGGGCTGCGCTAATGATATTGGCATAGGCCTGAGGCCAAATCTGCCGTGCTAAACTTTCTAGAATAGGGAGTTCGTTAGGGCTCGCCAGTCGGATGTCCATGTTAGATTTTGACGAAAGGTGCTTGCTGGATGCGTCCGTTCTGCTGCAAACGCACGTAGTAGGTGCCGGTAGGTAGGTCTTGAACAGACATTTTGCCGTTTTCAATAGCAACCCAAAAGCGTTTGCCATCTAGCCCTACGATTTCAGCAAATTCGGGTAGCTCAACGATGGTAAAATGCAGGTAGTGTTGGACAGGGTTGGGATAGACCGACCACTCTAAGATAGGCGCAGCTTCTAACAAACCAAGTGTTTGCACAGCGAGCTGAACGGCAGCGTAGGCATTGATCTTGCCAGCGCCCCACTGCGGGCTCCCTTCTGTTGGGATCACGCCGGTGTAGTTGTCTTGACGCGCAGTTTGCATGATGATTTCCTTGACCTGTGCTGCAGATAAATACGGATTGGCTTCTAGCATGAGGGCCACCACGCCAGCCACCATTGGTGAAGCCATTGAGGTGCCTGAGAATTTGGCAAAATGATAAGTGCTGCCGTTGAAGCTTGTGTTGGCTACGCTGGTGTAGTTGCCGGTGGTGAAGGATGAAATGGCAGAGGCAATGGCAACGCCTGGTGCGGCGATGTCGGGCTTCATGGCGCCATCATAGCGCGGACCTTTACTCGAAAACGAGGCCAATGCACCGCCCACCAAAGAGCCGGAGCTGGTGGCGTATTGGGAGGCGTAAGCGCCAACGCTAATGACGTCGTCGGCACAAGAAGGCTCGCTGATGCCATTTTGGTTGTCGCCGCCTGTAGTGCCGCTGCCTGCTGCCAAAAAGGCCATGCCCCAGTTGCCCACATCGGTGCTGAGTTCGGTGACGTTCCAATAATGAACGGTGCCGCTACTCGCTTGCGATTTGAGTTGAATGCGCAAGCTGGCATTCGTGTTTTTGATGCGCAAGCGCATTTGAGGCTTGCCGTTGAGCGGATGCGCGGCGTCGGCAGAAATGTTGTACCAGATGGTGTCTTGGTTCACGACCAAAAAGGTGTCTATGTAGCCGGTCGTGCTTGCGGTGCTGTAGTAAGGGCTTTCTGCCAATTGGACGTTGGCGCTATTGGTCACAATAATGCCGTTGGCAAAGCTTTGATTGGCCTCACCCCAAGCATGAATGCTCTGTCCCCACATATTGGGGTTGGCTGCGTAGTCGTAGAATTCAATTCTGGACTTGAGTTGGTCGTTGTTGAAGGTTTTTTTGAGGTGAAAGTTGACGTTGCCGTTATTGCCTCCAGAATTGACAAACACAACCCCTAAGTTGCTGAATGCCGTAATGGCTTGGCTCAAAATAGAGGTGCCATCCAGCGTGCCAAAATGGTAGAGCCCCCAACTCATGTTCACCACCAAACGCTTGTCTGCAGCCAGTGCTTTTTGATACATCCATTGCCAGGCGTCTAGCACAGCGCCTTCGTCTATTAAAAACGTAACAAACAAAAATTGTGCTTCATAAGCCACGCCGCGATGCGGACTCGTTGCGCCTGCGCCTCCGGCAATGCCAGCGACGTGTGTGCCGTGCGTGCCGTAGCCGTAAATGTTGGAGGTGTCGCTGCCAGCTGCTAAAAGGCTAGGGGTGTCTGCATATTC
>JBFYPV010000236.1:0-3097 GCA_041303085.1 Crocinitomicaceae bacterium | reverse complement strand
TAGAAACAATTCAGTCTCCGTATGTTTTAGTCAAAAACATCGACAACATTCAGCATTTTAGCCAAAGACAGCCGAGCAACGCCAATTGGGAATTTCTTTTGGGCTTGCAAATCGAGGTGAGAAAAGCCCTGCGTCAATTTGTAGCCAGCGCAGATTTAGCAGGTTTTGAAAGTTGGAACGAGCACTTTGGTTTAATAGACCCTGCACAATTAAAAGACTGCACGCCTAATGAATGGCAAGCGCTCTTGAACAAACCACTGCGCATTTGCGGCATGGTGCGCAACGACGGCCAACCTGGTGGCGGCCCATTTTTCGTAGAAATGAACGGCGCCGCAACCAAACAAATTGTCGAAAAAGCGCAGCTGCACGGCCATCCTGAAGCCAGCAAGCTCATGTTGCAAAGCGCTTACTTTAATCCGGTCCTGATGGTCCTGAGCCCCTGTGATCTCTCAGATAAGCCCTTGCCTTTACAGCAATTTGCAGATCCAAACACTTATTTTGTGGTGGAAAAGAATCAAGGCGGTGAACGCGTCTATTTTGTAGAGCAACCCGGTTTGTGGAATGGCGCCATGGCCAATTGGAACACCCTTTTTGTAGAGGTGCCTTCTGCCGTTTTTTCGCCAGTAAAATCTGCCTTAGATTTATTGGATTTTGCACATCAAGCAAACAAAGGCGCTTAGAATTGGTTACTTTTGTAAGCCAAAATCAAAAAGCATGATACCCGTAACTGTTTATAGCGAAATGACGCCCAATCCTTCAACCATGAAGTTTGTGGCCAACAAATATTTATTGCCAACCGGAGCCTCTGTCGAGTTTGAAAACAAAGCAGCAGCCAAAGGTTATTCTCCGCTCGCCGAAGCCCTATTCGACTTCCCTTTTGTGACCAAAGTTTTTATTGCGGTCAATTTCATTACGGTTGCCAAAACAGACAACGTTCCCTGGGATTTCATCACCATGGAGCTCCGCGAGTTCATCCGCGAATGGATCAGCTTTGAAAAAGAAGTCTTAATTGCTATGCCGAGCCAAATTCAGCACGATACCCCGGCCGATACGCCTTCTGGTGCTGCAAGTGCCCAAACAAGTACTCCTCAACCCAATTTTGCAGCTTCTCCGCTAGACGACGCCATTATTGACCTGCTCGATCAGTACGTGAGGCCAGCAGTTGCCAACGACGGCGGCGCCATTGATTTTCTCGGTTTTGAAGACGGAAAAGTAACGGTTATGCTCAAAGGGTCTTGCGCAGGTTGTCCTTCCTCGACCGCTACATTGAAAGGCGGCATCGAAAACCTACTCAAGCAACATTTGCCCGAAGTACAAGAAGTAGTCGCTTTTAACGCCTAATTTTGGCGCAAATAGTGTCTATGTGCGAATTTTAGGTTATTTTTAGATGAACAACTTTTTAAACTTGTTGTTTCTCAACAAGACCTATGTCGCTCATAACGCCAACATACCAACTCAAAGACGCACTTAAGAACCATTTTGGTTACGATCAATTCAAGGGCGCCCAAAAGCAAATCATCGAAAATGTATTAGCAGGCCGCAATACCTTTGTCCTGATGCCCACTGGTGGCGGAAAGTCCTTGTGCTACCAATTGCCTTCCCTGATTTTACCCGGTACCTCTATTATTGTGTCGCCGCTCATTGCGCTCATGAAAAACCAAGTAGATGCCGTACGCGGCTTTTCTCAGACAGGTCAGATAGCGCATTTCTTGAATTCTTCGCTCAGCAAAGCAGAAATTGCGCAAGTGAAGTCCGACGTCTTGAGTGGCCAGACCAAAATGCTCTATGTAGCACCGGAGTCACTCACAAAGAAAGAAAACATCGATTTTCTAGCAGCGGTGCCGATCTCCTTTTTTGCCATTGACGAAGCGCATTGCATCTCGGAGTGGGGCCATGATTTCAGGCCTGAGTACCGCCGCTTGCGCGAAATTTTCGAAAAAATCTCTTCGGTTCCGATCATTGCCCTCACGGCAACGGCCACCCCAAAAGTCCAGCACGACATCCAAAAGAACCTCAACATGCTGGATGCCGATGTCTTTAAGTCTTCTTTCAACCGAGACAACCTCTATTACGAAATTCGCCCCAAACGCGAAGTCGAGAAACAAATTATCCGTTACATCAAGCAGCACGAGGGCCAAAGCGGCATCATTTACTGCCTGAGTCGCAAAAAAGTAGAAGAAATTGCAGAGCTGTTGCAAGTCAATGGCATCAATGCGCTTCCTTACCACGCTGGCCTAGATGCAAGTTCACGAGCCCGCCACCAGGATGCCTTCCTCATGGAAGAAGTGGAGGTGATTGTAGCCACCATTGCTTTTGGCATGGGCATCGATAAACCCGATGTACGCTATGTCATTCACCACGACATCCCCAAATCCATTGAAAGTTATTACCAAGAAACCGGGCGCGCGGGTCGCGACGGCGGTATTGGTGAGTGCGTGGCTTTTTACAGCTACAAAGACATCGAAAAACTCGAAAAATTCCTGCAAGGCAAAGCCGTTACCGAACAAGAAATCGGCCGCCAGCTATTGCATGAAATCGTCTCTTATGCCGAGACCTCCGTTTGTCGTCGCAAATTCATTTTACATTATTTTGGCGAAGAGTTCAGTCATGAAAACTGCCATGAAAAGTGCGACAACTGCAAGCGTCCGCAAGAGCGCATGGAGGGTGGTCAGTACCTCAATTTCTTATTGCAAAGTGTTGTTGCGCTCGACCAAACTCAAAAATCCAAGCATTACTGCGCTTTCCTATCGGGGCACGTCAATGCGGATATCAAAGCCTACAAACACGACCAATTGCCTTTGTTTGCAATCGGCAAAGACCACGACGAACACTTCTGGAATGCCGTCATCAGACAAGCTGTTGTGGCGGGCTACCTCTATAAAGATGTCGAAACCTTCGGTACGCTCAAGCTGACGCCAAAAGGAACTGCATTTTTAGCCGCGCCAGATAGCTTTATGTTGTTCAAACAACACGATTTCTCCAACACCGACGACGACGACATCATTCTCAATCAAAAAGGCGCGGCCTTTGATGAGGTGCTGTATGCGCAACTCCTAGAGCTCCGTCGCAAAGTGGCCAAGCAAGCGGGTGTGCCACC
>JBFYPV010000235.1:0-8106 GCA_041303085.1 Crocinitomicaceae bacterium | reverse complement strand
AAGTGCTGTGCGTTGGTGTGAATAGCGTAGCAATTGCGTAATTTAGTTATACAATGCCCATGCAATTACCCGCTTTTTTAGATGTGCTTTGGTACATGGATTACTGGTTAGAATTAATTGTGCCAGTACTTTACTTGCTGTTTTACAAACAGTTGCCCAAGTCTGAATTTGTAAACGCCTTTGTCATTTATCTTTTGTTCAATGGCGTCAATCGCCCGGTTTACGAATATGTTTGTTCGGTTTACAATACCGTGTTTCCGGCAACACATTTTCTCATGCCGATAGAAGCTTTCCTTGTATTTTATTTGTTATCGACAATTTGGCAAGCATTAGCGCGCTATCGCTGGCAGGCCTTTTTGCTGATATTAAGTGTTTTCATTGGTCAAGAGCTCTACATGCAAAACATCTTTGCCAACAACTGGATTTTCAGTGTTTTCCAATTCGCAAGTTTCTGTTTGCTCTTTTATGCGGCGCTCATCAAGGAAGGTGCACGCCTTTCGCGCATACAGTTTCTGATTTGTTCTGTTTTTCTCATCTTTTCGATGGTCATGCTCATTTTTGTGGTGTTTGAAGATGAAATCCGCTATACTTATTTCTTAGCCATCGTTGTTTTTTCCATTTTATACGTCCTGTTTATCAGTATGTATCTGACCTTCATCTACATTCTTTATTTATTACGCAAAAAAGAAGAAACCTATGAATGAATCGCAAGAACTGACCATTTTGATCATTTTAGGAATGTTGTTTGCGTTTGCCATGGGCATTGGCATGGTGGTGCTCGCCAATAAGAACCGACAAATTACGGTGCTTGGCGCACAACTTTTACAAGAAGAAATTGAAAGGCAACAAAATGACAAACTCGCCCTGACCGTTGCTACTCAAGAGAGTGAACGCGGTAAAATTGCACGGATCCTACACGACGACCTCGGCGCCTTGCTCTCCATGGCACAGAAAAATTTACAACTCATTGAGGAAGCGCATTTGACTGAACCTACACAAAAAATAGCGCTCCATAATGCCGGTGAACTCATCCAGCAAAGCATCGAAGAAATCCGAACCATCAGCAAAGATTTAACGCCTTTTTACCTCAAGAAATTCGGTTTGGCCAAAGGATTAGAACGCATGGGGCAACAAAAAACAAATGCCCTCAGTAAAAAATTTGTTTTTGTGTCAGATTTGCCAGAATTTATCGTCTTTGAAGAACAAACCATGACACATTTTTTTTACATCGCCAGTGAACTCATGACCAACTTGATCAAGCATAGCCATCCGAAATCTGTACGAATGGAACTCAAAGATGCCAATGACGGGCTGCAATTATTGATTGAACACGATGGCATAGCCCTCACGCAGCAAGAATTTGAAGACTTGCAAGCAACCTCCACTGGTCTTGGCATGCAAAATATGAGTTACCGTTGTGCCCAAATTCAGGCAAAGCTTTCGTTTGAATGTGATTCCAATAAAGGGCAAATCTATTTAGCAACCCAACATCTGTCGCATGCCACAACATTCTGAAGCCATTCGCCTTGCACTCGTAGACGACCACGCCATTGTTCGCCAGGGTTTGGCGAGTATGTTGCGTGAATATACACAAGTTGAATTGCTCATTATTGCCAATAACGGTCAAGATTTCTTAGATCAGCTCTCGCAACAACCTATTGACATCGTCTTGCTCGACATCGAAATGCCTCAGCTGAACGGCGTCGAAACCTTACAACAACTAAGCGCGCATTATCCTGATGTAAAAGCCATCATGCTTTCCATGCACGACGACCCTGAAATCGCCTTGGAGTGTCTGCGTTTGGGGGCTGCATCTTACTTACTCAAAGAATGTTCACTGAGTGAAATGATGGAAGCCATCACACAAGTTCAGCAAAATGGAGCTTACCTGAGTGCTTTTGCCGAAAGTGCATTGGCAAGCAAAAAAGATCACAAAAATGGCTTGCAGCAGATGCAACTCGAAAAAGGTTTTTCAGATAGAGACCTTAAAGTGCTCCAACTGCTCTGTGATGGATTCACGAGTAAGCACATCGCCGAACAAATTCATGTCTCCAAAAAAACCGTAGACCTGATCCGCACCAAACTATTAAAAGCCTACAAGGTCAAAACCTCCAACGAACTCATGCGCCTCAGTATCCTCGACGGCTTTTACAAACCGCGCACAAACGAGGAAATTCAGGCAGAAAAGGATGGTCAAATTCAGGAGAAATTGGAGCGGAGAAAGGCGCGGTATATTTAGGTGAAACCCTACTAAAAATTAATCAAAGGCATCTTCCGCTTCGCATTGACATTCCAAAGTCCAATCTGAAGGCCCTTGAGCTTTGTACTTCTATTGATCAAGCCAATTTGAATGCCGTTGTGCTCATAACACTGATTCATTAAAGCAATACAAATGCCGTTGGCCTTGGTGTATTTATTCTGAAGCCCCGTGATGGCCAAACCATTCATCAATTTACCCATACTGCTCAAGCCACTGATTACAATACCGTTTGAAATAGCCGTGGTGGTGCCAATACCCGAGATGAGCAGTCCGTTGTGTACTGTTTTTGGCGTTGCGCTTGAAATGAGCATCCAGCCACTTTCCTCGTTGAACAAGGCCTCATAGGAAAACTCTTTCGGATTCAATAAGGCCAAAAAGCCCATTCCAAAAAGTTGGATATTGATGCCGTTGGTGGTTTTGGTATAAGGTAAATTGCATATCGCATCAGAACCAACCAAACCCAGAGCAAGGCCATAAAATTGAGGCACAACACTCGGAAGCAAGCGAACGCCATATGCTTTTTGCTTGTCGGGTAGGGAGTCGGTCGGATTGATTTTTACTTGTGCGCTTAAGCTCAAACTTACAAGGATCATTAAAAAGACGACGAGGTGTTTCATGTGGTTTGAGACGCAAAGAAAATCAAATAGTAACTTTTAAGTCTAAATTATAAATCCACATGCTTTTAACCAAAGGTTTTAGTAATTTTAGAAGAAAAATTGATGAAGTACTTCTTTACTTTTGCCCTCACTTTTGTTTTGATGATCTCAGCTTTTTCTCAATCATGGGTAAAAGTGAGTGCCGGAACTGAATTTTCACTTGCACTGAAGTCCGACGGAACGCTTTGGGCTTGGGGAGCCAATAATTACAGCCAATTCGGTGCAGCCACCCCCTCGAGTAGCAACGTGCCTATTCAAGTAGGTTCCGATACAGATTGGGCAGATGTCGGTTGCGGCGCTTTTCATGTCATCGCGCGTAAAACCAATGGGTCGCTTTGGGCTTGGGGTTATAATTTCTCAGGTCAATTGGGCTTAGGAAACACGGCCACCACGTCTTCACCAACTCAAATTGGCACTGACCTGGACTGGGAAGCCATTGCCTGTGGGTCTTATCACAGTGGTGCTATAAAAAGCAATGGAACTTTATGGATGTGGGGCAATAACTATTACGGTCAGATAGGAAATAATTCTACTACCGATGTAAGCGCACCCATTCAAATTGGCAGCCTTCAATCATGGCAGCAGCTTTCACTTGGCGGCATTCATTCATTGGGTCTGCGCAGCAATAATGGCGTCTCAGAACTTTGCGGCTGGGGCTTTAATCTTCAAGGTCAGCTTGGTATAGGCAGCACTACCGATGCCTTGGAACCAACTTTGGTTTCGCCTCCAGCTACCGGAGCTATCAATTGGAAAAGCATTTCTGCCGGTTTTCAGTTTTCAACAGCTATTGCACAAGACGGCACCGCCTGGACTTGGGGTTTCAATGGGAATGGCCAATTAGGGCAAGGAGACACCCAAGACAGAAATGTGCCCACACAACTCGGAACACTGGCAAATTGGAATCAAATTACGGCAGGTTCTAGTTTTGCATATGGCACCCTAACAGATGCAACTTCATTTTCCTGGGGTTTCAATGGCCTAGGAGTACTTTCCATTGGCACAACTCAGTCGCAAAACATACCTTATCCACTAACGGTTGTTTCTACAAATATCAATAGCATTGCACTTGCTGCAGGAGCCCCGAGCGGCAATCAGCTTTACGGAATGCATGCCTTGGCGCTTTCTTCGGATAGCCTTAGCATATGTTCGGTTGGCGCAAATTATACAGGTCAACTTGGTAATGGAAACCAGAATGCACGTAGTTTTCTGGAATGCGATGTAGCAAGTTTTGTAAGCATCGAGGAAAACCCAAGCTTAGCGCTCGCCGTTTATCCCAACCCAAGTGCAGGTAAATTCACCATTGAGGCACCCCTTGAAGCAGGTCAAGTGATTGCGCTTTTTGATTTGAACGGACAGCAAGTCTTCTCACAAGAGATCTTGCATTCAGGTTTTAATCAAAGTCTAGAGACCAAACTCAAGCCGGGATTGTATCTTCTCAAATTGATCGACAAAGAAGGAGTACAGCTTGCGAGTCGTAGGTTGGTGGTGGAGTAGTAAAGTGGTCGAATTCGACCACTTTAAAATACGAACTATTAATTTGTTTTAACCTTATCTTTAAACATGCGATTCACCATCTTCATCCTATTTGTACTTTTCTCAAGTCTTGCATTCGCTCAAACGACAGACTACAAAGTATACAGAAAACAAAAGCAGCACCCGACTTGCACGGTGCTCGATTCCGCTATTGTCAATGACGTACTCCGCGAATTACTTACCTTAGACACCACTCCATTTACAACCAATCTAGATTATTATTACAAAGACTTAGGCATGGCTTACTATCAGGTATTTCTGAGCCGCAAAGACACCGCCTTGCTGCACAGCTCCATTGCTGCTTATTCAAAAATCAAGGTGCTGACCGATACGGATTACTGGAACATGATGCATATTCATTGTATTCTTGGTGAGTGTCAGAAAGGGGAGGCTTATTTGAAGTTGTATCGAGAAGCAACTCCAATAGAGTTTCAGACGCCCAAAGAAGAAGAGATTGCTAGGATACAACACAGTTGTCAAATTGCTTCACAACTCCATATCGACATTCAAACTTTCGAGCAAAACGGCGTTCAAAAAGCAGCGGCCATGGCTTCGCATTCACCGAAAAGTGCTTACAGCGCTTACAAAAGGCGTTTTGATTACATCATATTGAACGCACCAAAAATTCATGCTCCAGATCAAGCGGATTCTAGAAAAAAGCTCGTTGGTTTGTATCCAGACACCCTCGAATTGAAAGCTGAATACCTCCGTTTACTGATCAGGGATTCAACTTTAAGCACCAATGTGTTGACCATGATGCACGCCATTGATGCAAAGGGAGTAGGGCAGCCAAAAGCTCAATTTTCAAAAGCTCAATTTTTTGAAGTCGCCTCCAGATTCTTCTTGATTGATTCAATTTCTCCGAAAGGGAAAATACAAACGCATATTTGTATTGGAATAAATGGTCAACAAGAATTAGAAAATACGTCACAATTTCATTTGTTGGCCGCCTTTTGTTACGAAGCGATATTTGCTGATTTTGACAAAGAAGTATCTGTGATCGATGAAGTTTTTAAAACCCATCGCCAGGAGCTATCAAAAATCATCTCAAAAGATAAAAAACGAAACAGGATCAGTTTTTATCAGCAAGTCCTCTTTCAGAAAATGGCAAGCGATGCTGTTTTTCAGGAGGCTTTACTCAAGCATTACGAGCTCAATAGAGATAATTTGGCGTTTGAGGTTTTGTGAAGAACGCTAAACAAAAAGAAAACAGTTTTAGCCACTCAATAACTAGATTCATCCATTTTTACCTTGCCGCGAAAGGTGTAATAGACAAAAAAGGTATAGGTCAGTACAAGTGGGGTGCCAATAGCCGCCATTAAAAGCATGATGCTTAATGATTTATCAGATGCTTTTGCATTTAAAATGGTCAGAGAATTGCCCTCTTTAATGGTGGAGTACAGCAGTGTAGGATACAAATTACTGGCAGCCAAAGCAAAAAAGAGCAGGATGGTGAGACTGGAAAAGACAAAGGCCCAGCCATATTTTCTTTTGCTACAAAGTCGTGGCAGATTAGCAATAGATAGTATGGCTAAAAAAGGAATAATGAGCCATGCCGGTTGTTTACTAAAAACCTGCGTGAGACGAGGCAGGTAAAGCAAGGCATAAATGGAGCTCAGCGTCAGGCTGATCAAGAAAAAAATCAGGGCTCCCCTCAAACTCAGTCGAATTTTAGTGTATAAGCGGCCTTCTGTTTTGAGTAAAAGATAGATAGCGCCATGGGTCATGAACAACGCTAAAATTGTGAGCCCCACCAGAATTGGGAAAGGACGTAAAAAAGTAAAAATAGTTGTTTGATGAGCTGTATGGTTTTCATTTAAAGGCAATCCTTCAAGGACGTTTCCAAAAACCACGCCCAATAATATCGCTAATGCAATACTTGAAACGGAATAAGCGATGTCCCACATTTTTCGCCACCATAGCATAGGTTCTTTACTGCGAAATTCAATAGCGACGGCTCTGAAAATAAGGAGCGCAAGAAATAGGATGAAAGGCGTATACATAACGGAAAGTAGGGTGGCATAAACCTTAGGAAAGCCAGCAAAAAGTGCACCTCCGCCAATAACGAGCCAAACTTCATTGCCATCCCATACTGGTCCGATTGCATTGAGTGCAGTTCGCCTTGAACTTTCCTTTTGAAAGGTGAGGTGCCAAGCGCCAGCCCCTAAGTCAAAACCATCCAGTAAGGCATAGCCAGCGAATAAGCCCCCAATGATTAAAAACCACCAAGTACCATAATCGAGTCCGAGAAAATGTGCTGCGTGCGTCATATGTTTTGCCAATTGGACATGGTGTCTTGTTTGGGTCTAGATTGCAAATCATCGGTAAGATCCATGCCGTGTTTGATTTTTTTATTGAGCAAGTAAATAAACAAGGCAAATAACACCAAATAAATTACTGTGAATAAGATCAATGAGAACCAAACTTGTTGTGCACTTACTGCTTGAGACAACGCATCAGAAGTTCTTAATAAGCCATAAACTACCCATGGCTGCCTGCCCATTTCAGCGGCAAACCAACCCGCTTGATTGGCCAGCTGGGGTAAAAACACACTGAGCGTAAGGGTAGCCAGCCACCACTTTGGTTTCCATTGCGGTTTTTTATAAATCCACCACAATCCGAATAAGGAAAGGGCAATAAGGCTCATGCCAATTGCAACCATTAAATGATAGAATTGAAAAATGGCATTTACTTGTCGCGGTTGTTCATCTGTCTTAAATGCATGTAAGCCTTTTACTGGTTTGTTGGCGTCTTGGTGTAGTAAAAATGAGAGGCCTCCCGGCACTTTCAATCCAAATACACGCGCTTCTTTTTGATCTACCCAGCCTAAGATATACATGTCAGCAGCTGCGTTTTTTGCATAATGTCCTTCAAGAGCAGCAAGTTTGGCTGGTTGGTTTTTGGCGACTCCATCTGCAGATCGATGTCCTGTAAAAAGTTGAGTAAGCGAAACAACAGTGGCTACCGTAAAGGCTATTTTTAGGGCTTTAATTGAGGCCTCTACATGCCTGTTCTTAAAAAGAAAATAGGCATGTACACTAATGACCAAGAATGCGCCAGCGAGAAAAGCTCCAGACCACACATGGCTGAGTCTATCCATACTTGATGGATTGAAAACCATCTGCCAAAAGTCAGTGATTTCGGCCCGTGCCTCCATGCCTTCTCCAACGATTTTAAAGCCTGCTGGGGTTTGCTGCCAACTATTCGCCACAACTATCCAAACAGCCGAAAACATAGAGCCTAAAAAAACACCAACTGTAGAAATGAAGTGTAAGCGTGGACCAACTCTGTTCCAACCAAAAATAAGAATACCCAAGAATCCGCTTTCAAGTGCAAAAGCAAAAATACCTTCGGCAGCAAGGGCACTTCCAAAAATATCCCCTACATATGCAGAGTAAACCGCCCAATTGGTCCCGAATTCAAATTCCATCACAATACCCGTGACCACCCCAATGCCAAAAATAAGCGCAAAAATTTTAGTCCAGAATTTGGCTAGATCGCGATAGACGCTTTCCTTCTTGATGAGGAAAAGCAACTCAAAAAGCACCATAACAAAACCCAAGCCAATACTGAGCGGAGGGTAGATGTAATGGAAAGAAACAGTTGCGGCGAACTGTATGCGCGATAGTATTTCTACGTCCATTCTTTTTAATTGAG
>JBFYPV010000234.1:0-3962 GCA_041303085.1 Crocinitomicaceae bacterium | reverse complement strand
GTAATGGCTTGGCTCAAAATAGAAGTGCCATCCAGCGTGCCAAAATGATAGAGCCCCCAACTCATGTTCACCACCAAACGCTTGTCTGCAGCCAGTGCTTTTTGATACATCCATTGCCAAGCGTCTAGCACAGCGCCTTCGTCTACCAAAAACGTAACAAACAAAAATTGTGCTTCATAAGCCACGCCGCGATACGGACTCGTTGCACCTGCGCCTCCGGCAATGCCAGCAACGTGTGTGCCGTGCGTGCCGTAGCCGTAAATGTTGGAGGTGTCGCTGCCAGCTGCCAAAAGGCTAGGGGTGTCTGCGTATTCGGTTCCGTAGTTGAAGCCGTTGGGTGCTGGGCCACTGGTTTTGAATTGATCCCAAGCGGCGTAAATGCGGTGCTGCTGGAGCAAGGTGTCGTAAAAAACTGGGTGTGTGTAGTCAAAACCCCAGTCGGTCACGCCAATGAACACATCTTTGCCTGCGTAGCCTTGCGGAAGACCAATGCCTGCGTGAACGGAGTCGGCATGGAGGTCTTTGACGGCTTTGTCAAGGTTAGGATTGATGCGCCCCGCGATTTCGAGGTAATCTAAGCCTTTGAGCCCAGCCAAGGCGGCAAGCTTTTGGAGTGGAACTTTGAGTGAGAGCAGGCCTGCGATAGGTTTTTGAAACAAAATGCGCTGCCATTGCAGTTCTTCTGCTTTGAATTGGGTGTTGCAGCGCCCGAGCATGGATAAATACCAGCGCCCGTCGATGTTGTAAATAGGATAGTTGGCTTGCAGTTGGGCTGAAACAGCGCCTTTTTGACGCAAGAGTTCGTTTTGAATTTGTTGGAGCTCGTGTTGATCTGCTTGGCTCATTTTTGGAGCCGACCACGCCTGAAAACTTGATAAGCAAAGCGCGAGCGTTAAAAACAGTACAATTCGAGACATCTTCAAATATAAGGAAAATCCTTTATTTAACGCGTGCTGAATAGCAAATTTTTAGGTCTTCTGACTTTTTTGAGTGTCTGGTAATGGTCGTCTGCAGCGCGCTTGCCAATGGGGCACAGCAAGACGCTGTGGAGGCCCTGTGCATGGAGGTCGAGGAGTTGGTCTAGCGCTGCCGGGTCAAAGCCTTCCATAGGTGTGGCGTCGAGTTCGAGTAGCGCGCAGGCCGTCAGTAATTGACCGAGCGCAATGTAAGCTTGTTTGCCGTTCCAACTTTTGATATCGGCCGCGGCCTTTTGGCCAATTGCGGTATGCAAATGGTTTCTAAAGCCCTTGATTTGCTCCTCAGCCATTGCGCGGGTGTCGCGCATGTTGTCGGCATGTTGGTCTAGGTAGGTGGTGTCGAGGTCGTTTTTGGCGCAAAGCACAAGTACTGCTGCGGCGTCGACAATTTGTTGTTGATTCCAGGCAAGCGTCTTGATTTGTTCGCGCAAGGCGCCGTCTTCAATCCAGATAAAATGCAGCGGCTGTAGTCCGTAACTGGTAGGTGTAAGTTGCAGCACGCGTTCTATCGTTTCTTTGTCTTTGGCGTCTAGCTGTTGGGTCGCGTCAAATTTTTTGGTGGCATAGCGCCATTCGAGTGCTTGGATAAGTTGGTCTTTCATGGCTTTAGTTCATTGGTACTTCAATGACAAGTATTTTGCTGTTTTGTTCCATTTGGATGTCGATCTGTTCGGTTTCGCTGATTCCTAGTGCATCTCTGCTTTGTAGGCGTTGCTCTCCTATCTGAATTTCACCTTCAATGACCATCAGGTAAATTCCGTTTTTCTGTTTGTTGATGGCGTAGTTTGCGGTGGTTTGGGCACTAAACTCCCCTAAAGAAATCCAGGCGTCTTGGTGAATCCAGGTTGCTAGATTACTTTCTTGTGGGCCAACAAGTGCCGTAAAAGCACCTGATTTGATATCGTATTTCCTTTGCGCATAGCGCGGCGTCACTTGTTTTTGATTGGGAAAAATCCAGATTTGAAATAAATTGAGTTCTTGGTCTGGTTTGGGGTTGAACTCACTGTGGTAAATACCCGTTCCTGCAGACATCACTTGCACTTCGCCCGTCTCGATGATTTCACTAAAACCCATGCTGTCTTGGTGTTGAATGGCACCACTTAATGGAATGGTAATGATTTCCATGTTGTCGTGGGGGTGCTTGCCAAAGCCCATTCCGCCTGCAACGATGTCGTCGTTGAGCACGCGCAACATGCCAAAATGAATGCGCTCTGGGTTGTACCAAGATGCAAAACTAAATGAATGCTTGGCGTTGAGCCAGCCGTGATCGGCGTGTCCGCGGGAAGCAGCAGAATGAAAAACGGTTTTCATGGTGTTTTTTTGTGCAAAGTAAAGGATAGAACGGTGCTTAATTCAATAACACATGTTAATTCTTTTTGTTGGGAGTTGTTGGTCATTGGTAGAAATTGTGCAATTTCGTTATATGGTATTGAGTCGTTTTTGGCTGGTCATTTTCATCAGCTCCATTTTATTTGTCCTTTTTGCTGTGTTTTCAGGGCAGTTTTACAGTATTGATTACGTCTTGAACGGCAAAAAAGACGACCCCATTCTCATCAAAGAGACCTACCATTGGAAATTGCCTTCAGCGGTCAAAACAGGCATCAAAGCCTCGCCAGACGCTACTTTTATCGTCAATCAAAACGAGAAAGACCCCGACACCACCTACGTCATGAAAGAAAAGACCGTCATGGTTTATTCCGGGGTGCAGAAATCCGACGGTTTATTGGTGACGGCTAAGAATAGCTTATTTGACCTGATTTTACCCTTGATGGCCTATTTGGCCTTTTTTGCGGGCATCATGCAACTGCTCATCGATTCTGGTGCCACCGAACGCTTGGCCAAACGCCTGAGTCCGTTTTTTGCTAAGGTGTTTCCGCAGGTGCCAGCGGGGCATCCGTCGATCACCTACATGACCATGAATTTTTCGGCTAATTTCCTTGGCCTAGACTCTGCGGCCACACCGTTTGGCCTCAAAGCCATGGAGAGTTTGCAAGAACTCAATACAGAAAAAGACAAGGCTTCAGATGCGCAAATCATGTTTTTGTGCTTACACGCGGCAGGGCTGACCCTCATCCCGACCTCCATTATTGGTTACCGCGCAGCCGCAAACGCCGCCAATCCGGCAGATGTCATGCTGCCTTGTATCATTACTTCTTTTATTGGCACTTTAGCCGCATTCTTTATAGTTGGTTTGCGCCAGCGCATTTCCTTCAAAAGCGGTTTGTTGTTGGGTGTCATTATGGCCATTATCGGCGCTATTTTTGGCTTGCTCTTTTATGTAGGTTCCCTCAATTTGGTCGAAAAGAATTACTTCACGGGTAATTTTTCAGGTATTTTGCTCTTTGCGATCATCTTGCTGACTTTGCTTTTTGCGTTTAAAAATGAAGCGCGCTTCAAGGAAAAAGACACCACTGTTTTTGATGCATTTGTAGAAGGAGCGCGCTCAGGTTTGGATACCGGCGTCAAGATTTTTCCTTATGTGCTTGGCATGCTTGTGGCCATTTCTGTCTTTAGGAATTCTGGCTTATTCGAAGTCATTGCGGGTGGTATTTCAGAAGTTTTTAGGTATGTGGGCGTGAGTAAAGAAATCACAGACTCATTGCCAGTGGCCTTATTGCGACCTTTTAGCAGTTCGGGTTCAAGAGGTTTCATGCTCGATGCCATGAATCAGTTTGGGCCAGATAGTTTGGCCGGAAGGTTGTCTTCTATTTTTCAGTGTTCGGCCGAAACCACTTTTTATGTCATTGCCGTCTATTTTGGCTCGATTCAAGTGCGCAACACGCGCTATACCCTCGGTACCATGCTTTTGGTGGACCTCATTTGTGTACTCACCGCTATTGGCGTAGCACTCTGGTTTTTCTAAATAATGAAGGCGAACACACTCTCTTATCCTTCACTCGTGATCCTCGCTTGGGCTAAAGCGGTGGACGGTCATGATGAACTGCACAATTGGTTGCAAGCAAATGGCTACCCCGAACTCTGGAT
>JBFYPV010000233.1:0-3534 GCA_041303085.1 Crocinitomicaceae bacterium | reverse complement strand
CTATCGGAATATCCTGGGCAATGAGTTCGATTTCTCGGACCGGATACGGCAGTACAATTGCGATTTCGTCACCCGGTTTGACGCGGTAATTTTGCTTTACCGGCTGACCATTGACATGGATGTTGCCATTTTTGGCGGCTACCTGAATTTTATTTCGAGAGGTGTCTGCCATGCGGTCCAACAAAAATTTGTCGATCCGAACGACTTCCTGACCTGGGTCTGCTTTGAAACGGTAATGTTCAAAGAGGTCTGCTTCCTCTACTTCAATCTCTAAATTTTCGCTCATTAGTTGTTGATGATCAGCTTTAAGGTACCCAAAGTTGTTTGAGGGCAACGCAAGAAATAAACGCCATTTGGCAACATGCTGATATCAAAAGTGCTTTCTGTCTGAGACACCTGGACCTTACCCATGGCATCGAGTAAAATAATTTGTTTTCCTTGATAAGCAATTGGCAAGTCTACATGCACTTCCTTTTGACCTGGGTTTGGAAAAACGCTCCAGGTTGCAGGTGCAACTGCTTCTTCTGAAAGTCCTAAGCTTGCATCGAGTGCTGTAGAAAAGATCGGATGCACCATAGCAGCACCCTCATAAGGCGAGGTAAGCCAAGTAAACCCGCCATCTACGCTGTATTGGATTTTATCCGACTGATCAATGTTTCTATCCAAACCTAAATTGAGGCGCTCTGCATCGAGTTGACGCCAACCGATAAAGAAAGAAGATGCCACACTCACCTTTTGTGTATCCGTAAAGTAATAGGGTACAAAAATGCCGCGCTCATCGCCGTAAAGTGGGGTTCTCGGGAAAAAGACGTCGTCTTCGTAGAGCAGCGTGCCCGGATGCCCGTTTTCATTGCTCCAAACACTGATCAAGAACAATTTGCTCGAAACATCGATGACAGAGGGTACAAAATGAAACGATACACCTATTAAAGAATCGGCCTCGTATGCATCGAACTGTATAGCCAAGCGCGATTGCGCTCCGGTTGGGCCAAAAGCGGCCTCTGCACTGCCGTCGTCGTAGCTGTAAAAATTGGAAAACGGTTGGTAAAAACTAGTGGTGTCGTTGAGCGCAAGGTTTGGAAACTGCACATTGAGCGTACCACTGACGCGAAAAGCTTGTTCGTTGCCACCACCACTCGTTGGAAATGAGCCCGAAGCACTGATGTTGTGCGCAGATGTATAGGTGGTGTTGGGCGCATAATTCAAATCGCCATTCGATAACTGACTTCCTGCCAGCGTGAATTGGCCTAATTGATTGCCTGCTTGATCAATGGTGAATTGACCAGGGAACTGATTGTTTTCTGGCGTAGCACTACCGTTGTGCAGCACAACCGGGAAATCATTTCTGAATGGCTTGGGCGTGTTTTTGTAGTGATCCCAAGGCACAGCAGTGTAATCTTGCAACAGTGTATTCATAGGATAAACCCAAGCAAAATCTTTGAATAGCGTATCGGCCAAATTGGATTGCGTGCGCAGGTGAACGTAATCGATATGAAAATGGTCTAAGGCACCAGAAAGCGCGCCGTAATTACTGAAGCGGAACTGAAATCCGCGTTTGAAATACTTGGCGTCTTTGACCGGAATGTGGACTACTTTAAACGGCGCGGTGGTGTCGCCGGCTGTGGCCCAAACGTGAAACCACTGACCCAAGTCTTTGGCATAAAACTCTAGGCGCAAAGAATCTGTAGCTTCTGGCACGTCGCCAAGACCTTCGGGCTGAACCAAAAAGGAAAAGTAGAGCGAATCAGCAGCCGTATACGCACTGAGGTCCAGGGGTTTTGAATGCAGGAAATCTGCCGTATTGGTAAAAGTTGTGCCAATGGCATACGGGAACCCACTGGCATCTAAGCCATCGAAAGTCACTACGCCGAGCGAGCGCGGATTCACCGCAAAACGGTTGTTCCGGTAAGCATAAGCATCTAGCCAGAGTGCATTCGGGTCGTTGAGCGTGGCAAAGAAAATGCGGGCAGAATCTTGGACATAACTTGGGTTTTGTACCCAAACGGTATCAGGGGTGTCTACCACGCCAATCGTATCGTAGATGTAATAAGGCGGGTAAAGGCTGAGCGTCTGAAAACTCAGGGGGAAAGCGGAGAAATCGGCCACTTTTACTGCAGTTGTAACAAAGATAGAATCGGTAAAAGTGCTGGTGGTTTGGTCAAAAGTACGGCGAAACGTGGCTTGATCGGTAAAGGTTTGAGCCGCAGCAAATGGCGCGAGTGTACTCGGATCGAGGAGTTGAAAATACAGTGTAGAAGTTACGCCTGGATCATTGTACTGCGCGCTGTATTGTTGGAATTTATCCGTAGAAAACTCATCAAAAAACGGAAGATTGAGTGTATCTGAGGTGTAATAAAAGGTACTATCAATGGAGTTAAGCGCACTTTTTAGCTGCCCTTTTGAAGTTCCTAGCTCAAAATTCCGACTAATTGGACCCATTTCAAATCCTTGTGACCACAGCGCTGTGATGGAAAGACTAGCAAAAAAAGTAAAAATAAAGCGCGTCATATCTTAAGGATTTTGTCCGTCTCCTCCTTTTTGCATCGAGAGGATAAATTGTGTGGATTTAAAAACGGTCGTTGCTTCAATATATTCTGGAGACTGCGAAAAAATTCGGGCAGCTGCAGAATCTTGACCCGTTAAACAATCCGGACAAATGAACGAATAACTACTCACACCCAAAGTATCAAAAATATACTTGGCTTCTGACATCGTGAGGCCCAATAAATTTGGCAAAGCAATTGGCTCGCCTTCGTCGTTTTGCCCCACAATGAGTGTGACCACGGCTCCAATTGGCAAGCGCTCGCCTTCTTTGATGCGACGGCCTTTATAACGCTGATCGAGGACCGAACCGTTGGCCTCGGCAGTAGGCTGGTATTGAATAGAGAATCGCAAACCTCTTTGCTCGAGGATACTTTGGGCAAATTGGATTTGCTTATGCAACAAACTCGGCATTTCTACGAGTTGGCTCTTTTTGGACAACCTAAGGCCAATGATACGTCCTGATTTTACATAGACTTGAGAAAGTGAAGTAGGCTCCACGAGCTGCTCCACAACGGTGCCTTCTGGCAAGGATGGGTCGTAGATGCTGTCCACAATTTGATACGTGAGGTCGAGCTCTTCAATGCGGTTTTTGGCTTTTTGACCGGAGATGCCCACTAAATTGGGAACCGCGATTTTTTCGCCGTGGTTGGTGGCAAAATCGAGATAGAGAATGGTGGCAAAAACCATGACCAAGTAAAACAAAATGACGAGGCCAAAATGTTTCCAGAAAAGTTTGGTCTTGATAAAAGGAATGACCAACCTAAGCGTACTTTTGATTTTATCCAACATAAAGAATTCGGTATATGTATTACAAAGATGCTTAGAAATTTGGAGAAAGTGCGTGTGAACGAATGAGGTTTTGCATTTGCGCTATTTGATGATGCTTACTTCAAACATTTTTGGCCAGTTTTTACCCGTCATGTAGGTTTTTCCTGTTTTGACATTATGCGCAATGCCGTTCAAGACTTCACCATTGCCTTTGCCTGCAGC
>JBFYPV010000232.1:0-2741 GCA_041303085.1 Crocinitomicaceae bacterium | reverse complement strand
GCTGCAGCTGCAACGGTGCCGTTGTTGAGGGCCTCGAGTAGGGCCTGTTCGTCAATGACCCCACCGCGGGCTGCATTGACCAAACGCACGCCTTTTTTCATGCGTTGGAATTCAGCGGCGCCAATGACTGCGCCACCATCGGCTTGTTTGGGCACGTGAATGGAAATATAATCGAGCTGATCGAGCACCTCTGAGAGGTCGGCAACGACTTTAACCGGAATTTCGATGGTTTGTCCGCCGATTTTCAAGGCAATTGGTTGAATGCGCGCCTTGCGCTCAATGGCAATGACTTTCATGCCCGCACCGAGTGCGTAGGTGGCTAAACTTTGGCCAATGCGTCCAAAACCAATGATGCCAATTGTTTTTCCGCGGAGTTCTACGCCCTTTGCATAGTTCTTTTTGAGGGTAGAGAAATCTCCGGTCGACATATTTTTGAAGGAGTCATGCAAAAATCGGGAGATGGAGAAAAGCTGACCCATAACGAGTTCTGCCACCGATTGAGAAGAGGAAGCGGGCGTGTTGATTACGGTGAGGCCTTTTTCACGGGCGTAAGCTACATCGATGTTATCCATGCCTACACCGCCGCGTCCGATCAGGCGTAAGCCAGGGCAAGCGTCAATGACTTCTTTGCGCACGGTGGTGGCGCTGCGCACCAAAACGGCATCAAATCCTTGTTCGTTGATGGCGCTTGCAAGTGCTTCTTGCGCTACCTTATTGGTGCTGACTTCATGGCCAGCGGCTTCTAAAAGGGATTTTCCGAGATCGGAAATGCCGTCGTTCGCTAAAATTTTCATCTTATCCTTTGCTGTTAAATGCTTTCATGACGTCGACCAATACCTGTACGCTTTCGAGTGGTAGGGCATTGTACATAGATGCGCGGTAGCCGCCAACTGAGCGGTGGCCCGGTAAGCCAACAATGCCTGCTGCTTTCCACATGGTGTCGAATTCGGCGCTTCTGCTTTCGTCGGTGAGTAAAAATGTGACGTTCATTTGAGAGCGGTCTTCGGTGGCAACAGCTCCTTTGAAAGAAGGATTACTGTCGATTTCGTTGTAAAGCAAATTCGCTTTGGCCTCGTTTTTGGCTTGTTGGGCGCTCACGCCTCCGTTGGCCAATAAATGGCGCAAATTGAGCATCGAGACATAAACACTGAACACAGGTGGTGTGTTGAGCATCGATTCTTTCTCCACTTGTTGCTTGAGGTCGAGGTAAGTTGGCATGAACTGAGCGGTGCTTTTGCCAAGTGCTTCATCTTTGACGATGTATAGCGTGGCACCAGCTGGGCCTAGATTTTTTTGAGCGCCAGCATAGATCAGGTCGTAGTCGGCTACATTGATTTTTTTGGAAAAAATATCCGATGACATGTCGCAAACCAATGGCAAGTTTGTGTGAGGAAGCTCCTTGAACTGGGTGCCGTAAATGGTGTTGTTGCTCGTAAAATGAATGTAATCGACGTCTGTCGGGACGACAAAGTTTTTGGGAATGTAGGTGAAGTTTTGGTCTTCGGAAGAGGCAAAAACATCGACGTCTAGACCTACTTTTTTGGCTTCTTTAATGGCGCCACTTGCCCAAGTTCCGGTATTGATATAACCTGCACGCTTGGTTTGGCGCTGCATATTGAGTGCTGCAATGGTGAAGCCTAAAGTGGCGCCGCCTTGCAAAAAGGCTACAGAATAACCTGCTGGCACATCTAAGGCTTTTTTCACTAGATCGATGGCTTCGTCCATGACGGCCACAAAATCTTTGTGACGGTGAGAGACCTCTAAAATAGATAAGCCATTGAAGTCCAGTACAGCTGCCGCTGCTTCTTTAAATACATCTTGGGGTAAGATACAAGGGCCCGCGCCGAAATTGTGTTTCATATTTGTTGATTAATGTTTGCTATGCTGTGCAAAGTTGCAAAAAAAAAGAGCTGCGAAGGCAGCTCTTTGAATCATTCAGATTTTTTTGTGGTCGTTTTTTTGGCGGCCGGTTTTTTAGTTGCGGCTGCGGCCTTTGCTTTTGGCTCGGCCTTTACTGGCTTTTCTTTCTTCTCTTTTTTAGCGACGATAATAGGGGCGTCTTCTTTGCGTTTTCGGGTCTTGCCATAAGAACCCATGCTGCGTTTTCCCTTGGTCGTTTTTTTGTCTCCTTTTCCCATAAGTGTTTGTTTATGATGCGTGTACACTCAAAGTTATCAATCTTTTTTAAATTCTTCGCGAAATTTTTGCGCAAGTTGTGGTCCGCCGTTTAAGATGCGCTCACACCACTCAATTTTCAGCATTGTTTGGGCTTCTTTTGGTAACAACCAATTGACCTCACTGGCCTCCAATCGCGTCCGGAGTGCACTCAACACCATTGCTGCCGATACAGAAAGATTAAAACTTTCGGTAAAGCCGTGCATCGGGATGTGTAAAAGTTCATCTGCGTTTTGGAGTAATTCTTCCGAAATGCCGTGTTTTTCGGCGCCGAAAAAAAGCGCGATGGGTTGGGAGATGTCTATGGTTTGAGGAGTCACGGCTTTGTGGTGTGGCGACGTCGCCACGATGCGGTATCCTTTATTTTTGAGTTGTGTAATGGCGTCCAAAACCGGTTCGGGCCCCTCTTGATGCTGTGCAACATCCAGCCAGCGGGCGGCGCCAAGCGCGATATCTCTTTGGAATTGATAGCTGTTGTTTTTTTCGATGAGGTGCAATTCTTGAAAACCCAAGCAATCCATGCTGCGCATAATTGCCGAGGCGTTGTGGTCTTGTTGGATATTTTC
>JBFYPV010000231.1:0-3459 GCA_041303085.1 Crocinitomicaceae bacterium | reverse complement strand
TTGCTGCCGGTGCGGCCACAGAGCTGCTCCTCAGATCTTTTGGATTTGCCTTCGATGAGTACTTTTTGAACCGTGCCCAGCATGCGCTGATTGGAGGCCAACGAGTGCGCCAGTTGCTTTTCAATGATTTCATTGAGGCGACGGCCCTTAACTTCTTCTGGAACGTCGTCGGCGAAACGGCGCTCGGCTAGTGTTTTTGGCCGCTCAGAGTACTTGAACATGTAGGCAAAATCGTATTGCACTAAGTCCATTAAGCTGAGGGTGTCTTGGTGCTCTTCTTCGGTCTCACCACAAAAACCCGTGATAATATCTGTAGAAATAGCGCAGCCCGGAATGATGCGTTTGATGGCTGCAATGCGCTCGAGGTACCACTCGCGAGAATAACCGCGGTTCATGCGGTAGAGCACGTCGGTATGGCCCGACTGCACTGGTAGGTGAATGTACGGGCAAATATTTTCGTATTTGGCCATTACTTCCAAGACCTCATCGGTCATGTCTTTTGGATGAGAGGTACTGAAGCGCACGCGCAACAAAGGCGACACATGCGCAACCATTTCCATGAGTTGTGCAAAATTGGTAGTGGGTTCGTTGGGGTTCTTGATTTCGCCTTTTGAGCTGATGTTCCAACGGTAAGAATCAACGTTTTGACCCAATAAAGTCACTTCGCGGTATCCTTTGTCAAATAGGTCCTGACACTCCGCCACAATTGTTTGCGGATCGCGTGAGCGCTCTCTGCCTCGGGTAAAAGGCACGACGCAAAACGAACACATGTTGTCGCAGCCGCGCATGATGGTCACAAACGCAGCAATGCCGCCTAAATCTAAGCGCACTGGTGAGATATCGGCGTAGGTTTCGTCGCGAGAAAGCAAGACGTTGACCGCTTTTTGACCCGTTCCCACTTCGTCAATGAGGTTGGGGAGGTCGCGATAGGCGTCTGGGCCTGCCACTAAATCGACTAATTTTTCTTCTTCGAGTAAATTCTTTTTGAGGCGCTCGGCCATACAACCGAGAATGCCAACTACTAACTCCGGATTGCGTTCTTTTTTGATTTTGAACTCGGTGAGGCGGTTGCGCACGCGCTGCTCAGCGTTTTCGCGAATAGAGCAGGTATTGAGCAAAATGACATCGGCGTCGTCGATGTTGCGGGTAGTTTGGTAACCCTGATCGGAAAGAATGGAAGCGACTACCTCGCTGTCCGAGAAATTCATCTGGCAGCCGTAACTTTCTAAATATAATTTTTTGGCGTCTGCATTGGCCGGAGCTGGCAAATCGAGGGCGGTGCCTTGAAGTGCTTCGTCTATTACTTTGTTTTCGTATTCCATCGTCTTTCTTGAACTGCAAAAATAGGGCAAATTCAAACTACTGACAAATTGGCAGCACAGGAAGTTTCGAAAGCCAAAAAAAATATAACCATAGGTTAAGGAAAAATCCGCAGAAAAATGCAACAAACAAGTTGAGCTATGAACTGTTTTCCTTTTACATTTGTCCCCAAATTCTCCTTATGGCTAAAAATCTTGTTATCGTCGAGTCTCCTGCAAAAGCAAAAACCATCGAGGGCTACCTCGGTAAAGACTACATTGTGAAGTCGAGTTATGGCCACGTCAGAGACCTCGCTAAAAAAGGCATCGCAATTGACATCGAAGCAAGTTTTGCACCGCAATACGAAGTGAGCCCAGACAAAAAACAAGTTGTCGCTGAACTCAAAAAATTAGCCAAAGCCGCAGACACCGTATGGCTAGCGACCGATGAAGACCGCGAAGGAGAAGCCATTTCTTGGCACTTGTACGAAACGCTGGACCTCAAGAAAAAAGACACCAAGCGCATCACTTTCAACGAAATCACCAAAACGGCCGTAACACGCGCCATCGAAAACCCAAGACAAATCAATCAAGAACTCGTCGATGCGCAACAAGCACGCCGGGTACTAGACCGCATCGTCGGATTTGAACTCTCTCCGGTACTCTGGAAAAAAGTGCGTCCGAGTCTTTCTGCCGGCCGCGTGCAGTCTGTAGCAGTGCGCTTAATTGTGGAGCGCGAACGCGAAATCAATGCCTTCAATACCGAAGGGTTTTACCGTGTGCAAGGGCAATTTTTATCGGAAAACGGTATGCTCAATGCGGAGCTCAATCAACAACTTTCCGACAAAAAAGCGGCGCTGCAACTCTTGACCGAAGCGCAAACAGCCCAATTTACCGTTGAAGACGTGCAGCAAAAACCGGCAACAAAAAGCCCGGCAGCGCCCTTCACCACTTCTACACTCCAACAAGAAGCCAGCTTGAAACTCGGTTTTTCGGTGAGCAAAACGATGAGCGTTGCCCAAAGACTTTACGAAGCAGGGCACATCACCTACATGCGTACCGACTCCGTCAATTTATCGCAAACCGCAATTGACGCCGCAAAAAGCGCGATCATCAGTGCTTACGGCGAGGCTTACTCCAAACCCACCAAATACAGCACCAAAAGTGCAGGTGCACAAGAGGCCCACGAAGCCATTCGCCCCACCGACTTTACACGCCCGAACATTCAAGCTGAACGCGACGAAGAACGTTTGTATGAACTCATTTGGAAACGTGGCATCGCCAGTCAGATGGCCCATGCGCAGCTCGAAAGAACAACCATTAAAATCAAAGGCCTGAGCAGCCCGTATTATTTTCAAGCCAAAGGCGAAGTCTTGATTTTTGACGGCTTTTTAAAAGTTTATTTGGCAGCAAGCCTAGACGATGAACTCGAAGAAAACAACGAAACCGAAGGTCTTTTGCCTAAAGTCACAGTTGGCGCAGCCTTGACCCTACAGCAAAGCACCGCAACAGAGCGTTTCAGCCGACCGCCATCGCGCTACGTCGAGGCGTCTTTGGTCAAAAAACTCGAAGAATTGGGCATCGGCCGACCTTCCACTTACGCCCCAACGATTTCGACCATACAAAAGCGTAACTACGTTGAAAAACAAGAGCGCGAAGGTGCTATTCGCAAATATGCACAACTCGTTTTGGACCCGAACGGCATCCAAGAATTAGAAAAATCTGAAACCACCGGAAAAGAGAAAAACAAGCTCTCCCCTACCGATATCGGCATCGTGGTTACGGACTTTTTGGTGGCCAATTTTGAACAAATCCTCGATTACCAGTTTACGGCAAAAGTGGAGGCCTCTTTCGATGAAATTGCCAACGGACAACTCAACTGGACAGACATGTTGCAGTCGTTTTACGGTCCTTTTCACTCGACGGTAGAAAACACACTCGAGCACTCAGAGCGCGCCACTGGCGAACGCGAACTCGGTACAGACCCAAAAAGCGGACGCAAAATCATTGCCCGCATCGGTCGCTTTGGACCAATGATTCAAATTGGCGACGAAAAATCGGACGGCCTTAAGCCTCAATTTGCCTCGCTCCAGGGCAACCAATCAATCAACAACATTACGCTAGAAGAAGCGCTCAAACTTTTTGAAATGCCAAAAGTACT
>JBFYPV010000230.1:0-2970 GCA_041303085.1 Crocinitomicaceae bacterium | reverse complement strand
TTGACTTTCGTGCCCGCTTTGATAACCGGTTTCGGAGCGCCTTTTACAGGCAAATCTTTGACAACCACCACTGAATCGCCAGTTTGAAGACGCGCGCCATTGGCATCTAAAACAACAAGTTCATCTGCGGAAGCCACATCGGCTAAATTCCATTCGTAGGAACATTCTGGGCAAGTATACTGACCTTCTGCGCTCTCGTAGCCGTAGGGTGATTCACACGAGGGGCATTTTTGTAATTCTTCTGACATAAGTATGAAATATACGATAAAGATACCATTTACTTCTTCAAGTGGCTTTCATAAAGTGTAATCCACTGTTCGGCGCTCATTTTTTGCATGAGTTGCCCCATGAGCTCAAAGGGGATTTGATCCCATTTTTTAAAGCGGATACAGCTTTTGCCCATGTCCAGCTTTTGGGTGCAATGTTTAGGGTATTCAGCAACGAACCATTCCATTAACGCAGGATTCATATAAATACCCATATGATAGAAATTGATGGTATTTTTCTGCGAAGCCATACTTGCGAACGGCAGCGGTTCGGCAGGTTTGCAATGATAACCTGCTGGATAAAGGCTATGTGGAATGACATACCCTAACATTCCATAACTCAGACCCACTTCAAAACCTTTCGGAAGATTAGAAACGATTGTTTGATGGAGTTTTGTAAAAGCCGCTTTTCTCTCCTCAGGGACGTTATCCAATATTTCTTGAACACTAGACATTTACCCCAAATAAAGATCCGACACCCGCAGATAGCGCCATAGCAATTGTGCCCCAAATAGTAATGCGCATTATGGCTTTCCAAATACTTGAGCCTCCTGTGCGGGCCGCAATTGCACCCAATAATACGAGCGCTAAGATGGTAGAACCATACAACCAAAACTCCATGCCTTTTACCGGTGCAAATAAGATGACCAATAAAGGAAATATACCACCAACCGAAAATGCTGCGCCTGAAGCAAGTGCTGCTTGAATGGGGTTGGCTTGTGTGATTTCATTGATGCCGAGCTCGTCGCGCACGTGCGCAGCCAAGGCATCGTGGGCGGTGAGTTCTTTGGCAACCAGCATCGCCGTCTCTTTTTGAAGACCGCGCTGCTCATAGATTTGCGCCAAAATTTGTAATTCTTCTTCGGGCATCTCAGCCAATTCTTGTTTTTCTCTTTCGATATCGGCGTGTTCGGTGTCCATCTGCGAACTGACCGATACGTATTCGCCAGCAGCCATAGACAGTGCCCCAGCAACCAAACCGGCCACCGTTGCCAAAACAATCGGCTCACGACTTGCACTTGCCGCCGCCACACCAATGGCCAAACTCGAAACGGAGATGATGCCGTCGTTGGCGCCTAAAACGGCCGCGCGCAACCAATTACTCCTGTGGATGTAATGGCTGTCTAGGTAGTTGTCTATGTTGATTTCACTCATAATTCAAGGCAAATTTGATCAAATCTAGGACTATTTTTTCGTCTAAATCACTCAAATCTAAAAATACTCCGTTTTCTTGTTCGCCATGTCATCTGTATAGCGCTTCACGAGTTTCAATTTCCCGTCTTTAAATTCAAAAGTAGAAGTGCGATGCCAGCAGCAACCAGACTTTTCATGACTAATGACCTGTTTTTTTTGCGCATTGAATTCTAATAGCCAGCAAGACCTTTGCTCTTGTTCGGTTAAACCTGCATGGTATACAAAACGATTACGTGTGGTATCAAAAAGATAGTAATTATTGGTAGGAGAACCATAACTTCCGCCATGTCCTGTTGACAAAAGGAGGTCTTTGTAGCCATCAAAATTGACATCCTTATAATCAACGCTCAGCTCTTGGTTGAACCAAAATTCTTCGGATCTGATGACCTGTATGAGTTTACCAGTGCGCAGGTTTGTAATTTTAACTTCAGATTTACCAAACATATTTTCAGGGTCATGATCCTTACAGGTCAACTGAAAATACAAACTGTCAATTACGGTATTACGGCTGAAGTGGCTGAAGTGTTCTTCAAAAATATAAGTGGTATCTAATTTAAAAGTTGCTGATTTGTTTTCCAATCGATACTCCATAAACCGAACACGATAAGAATCGCCGGCTTCTAAATCTTCGCTAGATTGCAAGACGAATTCGCCATCTTTATTTTTAATAAACGCTGGGTTTTTTAAGTAATCATAAAATGCTAGTTTGAATTGATGTTCGGCTACCTTTAAAAACAAACCGTACAAAGCTCCTCTTGTTTCACTGCCGCCGATTTGAACCAAAAGGTCTGCCTTGCGATCTTTATTGATATCTTTTCGAATCACAACGCTTAGCTGCTTGCCTCCATCCGGAAAAACCACCTTTCTTCCCTTGGGTTCTTTGATATTGACAAAATTTGCCCAAAGATCATCGGCGTGAATTTCATAGATCAGCTCCCTATTTTTGGTGGCTTTCGTTTGATGTTTTGTAGTTTGCTCATTATTACTGCAGCGAATGAATAGCAAACAGGTCAAGCTGATGATGAAAAGTTTCATTGCCTAAAGTTTATTATAAACTTCCGTTTTATTTAAGAACGACCTTGTTAAGCACTCCTTATTCAATACTTATTTTACTTTGATACAAACGTTGTGGCATCTGCGTTTGCAACACATACATGCCAGGTGGTAAATCTCCGATGAAGAATGCATTGTTTTGAATCTGTTGTTGGTCAAAAGCTGCAACTTCTAAGCCAGCTAAACTGACAAGACGCATGCTTTTCACTACATTCCCTTCTGGTAGCTGTAAAGAAAAATACGAACGAGCCGGATTAGGATAAACAACGAGTGGTTCATGCTCGGGCTTTGAATCAATAACGTTGGCATTGATGACTTCAAAATTGATATGGTAAGTGATGGTATCTCCGTTATTTACAAAAGAAAACTGTAAGGAATCTGCACCACAGCGATCGGCATTAAGTAAAGAATCCGTTTCATAAATATCAATATTGCATGTATCATCATTGATAAAGTG